>CAYZLU010000196.1:0-4878 GCA_964479285.1 uncultured Planctomycetales bacterium
CAAGGACGATTGAAAAGCCTGGGCCGTGCCCTGGAATTGGCCGCTGATACTGCCTGGCAATCCCATGCCTCGTGTCGTTGACTGGATGGCCTTGACCGCGTCTCCGAGCGACACCCCCGGGGCCAGGTTAAAAGACAAGGTCACCGCCGGAAACTGCCCCAAATGCCCGATGATCAAAGGTCCGGTGGTTTGCTTAAACCTGGCGATAACGTCAAGTGGCACTTGCGCGCTATTGGTGCCGCGCACATAAAGATTGTGCAACTTGGCAGGGTCTTTTTTGAAGTCTGGTTGCACCTCAAGGATGACCCTGTATTGGTTTAGCTGGGTAAAAATCGTTGACACGATCCGCTGGCCATAAGCACTGTAAAGGGTATTATCAATGACCGAGGGGGTCACACCTAACCGTGAGGCAGTGGCACGGTCAATCACCAAGGACTCCTGCAGCCCCTGGGCTTGTTCGTCGCTGCCGACATCCCGCAATTGCGGCAGGGCGCTTAAGGCATCCACCACCTTGGGGGCCCATGAGTTGAGCTCATCGCCATCAGGGTCTTCCAAGGTATACTGGTATTGTGTCCGGCTGACCGTGTCATCAACGCTCAAGTCCTGCACCGGCTGCATAAAAAGGGTGATACCTTTCACATCAGCCAATGATTTCTGCAAACGGCGGATTATTTCACCGGCAGAAATTTTGCGTTCGTCGACGGGTTTGAGATTGATCAATATCCTGCCGCTGTTTAGTGTTGTATTGGTACCATCCACCCCGATAAAAGTGGAAAGACTGGCCACTGCAGGGTCTTTCAGGATCACTGCGGCCAATTGCTGCTGGCGCTTTGCCATCGCTGGAAATGAAATTGATTGCGGTGCCTCAGAAATTCCCTGGATCAATCCGGTGTCCTGGATAGGGAAAAAACCTTTGGGGATAAAAACAAACAACAGCACCGTAAAAACGAGTGTGCCCAATGCTATCAGCAAGGTCAAATGCTGGTGCTTCAATACCCATTGCAGTGATTGGCCGTATGCCTTAATTACCCTGTCAAACATTTCTTCAGAGGCATGGTAGAATTTTCCCTGTTTTTCCGGCGGTATATGTTTGAGCAATTTAGCGCACATCATCGGGGTCAGGGTCAGCGAAACGACCGCTGAAATGACAATGGTCACCCCAAGGGTAATGGCGAATTCGCGAAACAGGCGCCCCACCACGTCCCCCATGAACAACAACGGGATCAGCACCGCGATCAAGGATATACTTAGAGAAAGGATGGTAAAAGCCACCTGCGCTGAACCTTTAAGGGCAGCTTCCATGGGGGACATCCCCTGTTCAATATACCTGGAAATGTTTTCAATCATGACGATCGCGTCATCCACCACGAAACCCGTGGCGATGGTCAGGGCCATCAAGGACAGGTTATTGAGGCTGAACCCCAACAAATACATGACCCCAAAGGTACCGACCAAGGACACAGGGACCGCGATGCTGGGGATGATTGTACCTGCCGCAGTACGTAAAAAAAGGAATATGACCATCACCACCAATGCAACCGCCAGCATCAGTTCAAACTGAACGTCCTTGACAGAAGCACGGATGGTCGTGGTCCTGTCTGTCAGGATGGAAACCTGCACCGAAGCAGGCAGGGCAGATTCCAGCTGGGGCAGCATCTTCTTGATGCTGTCAACGACCTGGATGACGTTAAACCCCGGCTGCCGTTGTATATTGATAATCACCGCCGGATTTTTGTTCATCCAGGCCGCCTGTTTAAAATTCTCGACATCATCAATGACATTGGCCACGTCAGATAATAAGACCGGTGCGCCGTTTTGATAAGCGACCACGAGATTACGGTAGTCCTTACTTGAATGGAGCTGATCATTGGCATTAATAATGGATGATTGCCTGGGCCCGTCAAAACTTCCCTTGGCCTGGTTGACGTTGGCAGCACCTATGGCTGTCCGCAAATCTTCCACCGTCAAGCCATATGCAGCCAAGGCCGTTGGATTGGCCTGTATCCTGACTGCAGGCCTTTGCCCCCCGCTGATACTGACCAAGCCCACGCCGGAGAGCTGGGAGATTTTCTGGGCCAGACGGGTATCTGCCAAATCTTCAACCTGGGGCAATGGCATGATTTTTGAGGTCAGGGCCAGGGTCAAAATCGGCGCGTCAGCCGGGTTTACCTTGCTGTAAACCGGAGGATTGGCCAAGTCTGCAGGTAATAAATTGGTGCCCGCGTTGATTCCTGCCTGCACTTCCTGCTCGGCAATATCGATATTCAAATCCAAACTGAATTCGAGGGTAATGACGGAACTGCCGCCGGAACTGGTGGAACGCATCTGTTTGAGACCCGGCATTTGTCCGAATTGACGTTCCAGGGGAGCGGTAATGGCCGTAGCTATGACATCAGGGCTGGCACCAGGGTAAAAAGTGACGACTTGAATGACAGGGTAATCAACTTGCGGTAAAGCAGAGATGGGTAATTGTAAATAAGCAACGCCACCGGCCAGGAGAATGGCCACCATCAATAAGACAGTCGCCACCGGCCGCATAATAAATATGCGGGAAGGGTTCATGGATTATCTCCAGGGGATGGCGTTCCTGAAGATTTTTTATGTTTATTTGTAGAGGCGGCCAGGGTGACCTTGCTGCCTTCCTTGAGCTTATCCGCCCCTTCCACGACCACCACATCGCCCGACGACAATCCGTCCTCGATGGCCATGTTGTCTTCCTGGGTGGGCCCCACGGTGACCGTTCGCACGGTCACGGTCTTGTCAGGCTTGACCAGAAAAACAAAATCCCCTTGGGGCCCTTGTTGTATGGCAGCCACCGGGATGATCACGGCCCCTTTGTCGACATCGACAAGCAAATGGATGTTGACGAACTGGTTGGGGAACAACGCATTGTCTTTATTATCAAAAATCGCCTTGAGCTTGACCGTACCGGTGGTCTGGTCGATCTGGCTGTCAACGGCCAATAAATAACCTGTGGCTATTTTTTTGGTTTCTTCGCGGTTATAGGCCTCCGCGACCAATTTCTTTCCTGCTTGATATTGGCCAAGTACCTGCGGGATGTTGTCCTCAGGGATGGAAAAAATAACGGTGATGGGTTGCAGTTTGGTGATCACGGCCAATCCAGTAGCATCGCTGGGGGACACCATATTACCGGCGTCTTCCAGACGTAACCCGATTTGCCCGCTAATGGGGGCCGTGACATGGGCATAATCCAATTGCAATTTAGCATTGTCCACCTGGGCCCCGTCGACCTTGACAGTGCCTTCATACTGGTCAACCAGGGCTTTCTGCGTATCAAATTGCTGTTTGGGGATGGAATCCTGGGAAATTAAAACCTGATAACGCGCCAGGTCCAGCTTGGCATCTGTCAGCAAAGCTTGGTCACGGGCCAATTGCCCCTGGGCTTGGGCCAATTGTATTTCAAACGGCCGGGTATCAATAAGCGCCAGCAGGTCCCCCTGCTTGACAACTTGGCCTTCGTTAAAAAATACTTTCATCAGCTGCCCGCCGACAAGATATTTGACAGTGACCGTGTTAAGCGCGCTGACAGAACCCAAGCCGTTGAGATAAATATCAATGTCTCCTATCCTTGCCGTTGCTGTCACTATAGGCGAGTCGCTGGGCATGCGTCCTCCGGGCTTACCGCCCGAACTTTGCCTGCCTGTTTGAGATGAATCGCCGGGAGTTTTAGCATGCCTGGGCCAAAATTTATACGCGCCAAAAGCAATGAGGCTGATGATCACCACCCACCATATCCATCGATAAGAAGGTGCCTTAGGCACATCGATCCGTGCGTGCTTACCATTCTTGGGTCCTTCGACCCTTGGCTCTTGTTCAAGTGCCATAAATATCTCCTAAATTACTGCGAAGACCCATTATCTCCACCGGGGCCCGGGGCCCCTTCACCATCGCTATGTTTATGTCTCCTCTGTCCCTGCATTTTTTCCCATTGACCCAACTGGTCTGCGCTGAGGACCTGGGACAGCTCCTGCTTTTCATCTTCTTTTAACTGTTTCATCTGGCTGCGTATGCTGCTCTTGTCCGCGGTCCCGTCTTCCATACTTTGGTGCAGTTCCTCACGTTTAGAAGAGAATTTTTCGATGATAGGCGTAATGGCACTTACTTGGTCCTGGGTCAAATTTAGCTCGGATTGCATTTTCGCGACAATATCTTCTGCACTCGGCGGTTGATCTTGCGCAAAAACAGGCGCCATATTGAAAAACAAGACTACCATGCAGCCATAGATGACCTTCATGCCCATATTATATTCTCCTTTTTTTAATATATATGAGGATTCCTTAGTTTTTTTATTTGCCGTACATCACTTTCAGTTGGACTACCACCAGCGTGCGGCAGGCTGCATGTACAACACAGGCGCTGCAACAACTTTAAAGCCGTGACGAAGCGTCAAAAAGTAGTAAACGCCGATGTCCGTATAGTAAATCCTGCCATTGATATTCACCGGTTTAAAATCTGGGGGGATCGCGCTTACATACGCGCCTATCGGAGGGTTGATCAGCACATAATCACCGCCAATGTATTGGTAGTATAATCCATCATAATAGTAGTACCTTGCCCCTCCCACCTGAACCACGGTGTACCCAACCGGAAGAAAATGGATGTGCAGGCCCCATTGGGGATGTTCATGCCATCGGTAAAAATGATGGTCATCGCGATAAATCCCCCTGTTATCGTGATGGTCCCCAACACCAATCCCGACCGACCAATCTGCGTAGGATAATTGAGGAACGACTAAAAGCGCCAGCATTAAAAACCCCTTTGATATTTTTGCTGCCATTGTTTTATTTAGCATAAATCACTCCCCTTTCTAAAAATAAGAGAATGCAAACCACCATCACTAAAACCAACAAATCCCAA
>CAYZLU010000197.1:0-4867 GCA_964479285.1 uncultured Planctomycetales bacterium
TTCTGAAATATGAGATAAAATTGGCGGAAAAAGGCAGCCGTGTTTGAAGAAAATGGTTTTCAATTCCTATGTCGAACTGGCGTTATTTAATCTGAGGACCTGTGGCAAATTGACCACAGGTGTCATCTGGCGGATGGTAAAGGTGGCGCCAGTCACTTCTGCGGCGTCGATTTCACTGCCGTTAAAATCAAACTTAAAATCTTCTCCTTCTTTTTTTACCTGCATGCTCATCTGTGCCGGGTTTAAATCAATACCGCCTTTAGTATCCACCGTCCCATCTGCCTGTGGTTTAGCTGATTGGGCCTGGTCATCGAATTTTAGAAGGGGGACAATATCAAAAGATGGGATGGGACCATCAAACTGTTGCTCTTTCGTAAATTGATTTTCAAGAGGTGCAGTCACATTATAATTGGCCAACAGCTCTCGGGCATGTGGATTTCCTTCATTGCTCAATTGTTGAATTTGGCCGAGAACGACTTTCGCGTAAAACTTTTCATTATAAAACATTGCTTTCAATCTTCCTGCTAGATATAAATAATCCTCATTAGTCAATTCTTCATTAGCCAACTTTCTATAAATCAAACCGGTTTTTTGCATAATACGTTCTGCCCGGAAATAATCTAATACAATATCATTCGATTTTCTACCCTTAGGCATATCTTTCAAGGTCCTGTAAGCGCGTACAAAAATATTATCTCTAAAATATAAAAAAATATTGGAAGCATCAAACATTCGGTCAATCTCAACAGTCTTATGAACAAAACGGGACACTGGTAATAGAGCATTTCCTAATTCTTGTAAAACATCTGCCATCTGGTTTGTTTGATCATCAAAAGCCATGATTTTCTTATAAAATCCTTCCATTCCTGTTATTTGCGTTTCAAAATCATTTTCCGATAATGTCCTCCAAAGAGTGTCCCAATCCAAAGCAGGATACTGTGATTTTCTTGCGGGGTTAAAGAATGTCCTTATTAATACACGATCGAACTGTTCTTTCATAAGAGGCACATCAGGACTCCCCGTCTTTTCTTCCCGGATTTTCGCTTCTTTGACAGCCAGCTTGGTTATTTCAATTAAAGTAGGGACATCCACATTAATACCCCAAACGGGGTCAACTTCACCCTTCCAAATCTCTTGGGCCAGCATGGGCTTATCGTCCTTTACCTTCATCGCTGCATCATCTGGTCTCAGTTTGCCATCCCCATCCGATTGTCCTAAATCTTTTCTGTATACTATGTAACCGTCTTTCCCTGCTTGAATGTCCCTGTTTTCTTTTTTTAATTTAATATAACCATCCTTAAACAATGCTGTCTCGGGATATCCTGTGACGTTCTTGAAATATATGGCATGAAATCCTAATTTACGGGCAAATGGTTCAAGCTGCTGGTTCATCCAGAAACGTAAGACGCGCTGGCCATCCCGTGTCATTTCAGGATAATACTCCTCAGGATAAGCATCCAGGGCATCCCTGAAATGTTTTATGGATCCAAAACCAATCCCTAACCCTAAATTAGATTTGTAAGGGACTAAATTAATATGAAAACCCGGGCCATTAAAATCCAAAGCTGAATTATAATTTTGCCACTTAAGAACAGGATGATCTTTATCTGTTAGAGTTGTTGAATATATCATAGCTTCCGGTTTGAAAACATTCTCCATTTTGGCGTCACCGTCTATTTGTTTCTCCACCAGTCCCCGTGGTAAAAGACTGAAAATCATTTCCTTGACTCCTTGTGGAATTTTTTGCGATGATGACCATTGTTCGTGAAAGATTAAATTTCTTAGGTGGACGGTATCACTTGCCGTGTCTTGCTCTGTCATGGCCAGGTCACCACTTATTTGCACTATTTTGGCTAAACCTAAAGCAGAAATTTGCGCAGGACTGACTTGCCCTGGTCCTTCAGTATGTAATAGATCGGGGATGACTGATCCCACTACCCCACCGGAAAAATATTTCCTTGGAATAATTTGGTTTGTCATTGGATCAGGTTCTTCTTTGATGTAGTTGTAGACGCCTTTTTTGAAGGCTTTAAGGTATTGTTGATAGATGTATTGTGGATTCCCGATTAAAACATTCGGGAATGACAGGTTTTGTATTTTCTTGCGATTGGAATAAACTTTATTGATGATGCTGTCTTTTATTTTCTTTTTGTACCAGGTAGCTAATATTAGGGAATAAAAGACCTGGCGTAGTTGGGAAAAATTTTTACCCTCATTGACTTCCTTGGTGAGGGCGGGGATGACGATTGCGCGGATGATATTAGCCCCTACTGAGGCCAGGTCGTTGCGGGTAGTCAAAGGCAATGTGTTAATCATGCCATGTTTCTGAAGTGAAATATAATCCTGCTCCAACATCACTTTTAAATGGTTTTCCAATACAAACGCTGTGCCGCCATTTTCATAAACTACGGCTTTATCAGGGACTATCCAGACTTTGTTGAAGGTGTTGATTGGGACATTGGTTGTGCCATATTTGGCTTTGGCCTGGGCGTAAATTTTCTCCCAGAATTTCTTGCCCAATTGACTGTCGGGATAGATAAGAGATGCAGTGATTTGTTTTAAGATATAATCCTCAGCTAAAAGGTCACGCCCCATTTCGGTTTGGCCAAATTCTTGCGGTACAATGCGGTCTTTTTCGTAGGGGCTTAAGTTGACCCAGAGGTCTTTTTCGGGAATGGTCAAGGAGGCAAGGAAGTATTTGATGAGTTTGGTGGATTCTTGTTTTAGCTGTTCTTTATATTCCCCCTCCCTAACCCTCCCCACCAGGGGGAGGGAATCGCCGGTGTCGACAAAAAAATGGAAACGAAATGGATTTCTTGGATCCAATTTAATACCTTTGAGAACAACGGGACTATAAGCATGGCTTAAGGCCACCATGTGGCCCGGCAGGGGCAAATAAAATTCCGCTGAAGGAAGCTCTGCTTGCGCCAAAACAACAGGACAAATAGGTGCCAAGGCATTGACCAAAAAGGCAAAGATAATCCCTAGGGCTATGTTAGATTTTAAATTCTTGGGCGACATATATTGAAAGGATATACTATTTCTCTAGATCTGGCCAGTTTTTGTAAAGGTTACTATTGGGTTAATATAATAAAGAACCCCGCGAGATAACGCGGGGTCCAGAAGGGAAGATGTGACAATTCGGTTCCTAGGCCATGGTCACGGTCTTCTTGGGATTAGAAGCCTTGGTCTTCCAGTGTAAATTGATCCTCAACGTATGGCAGTAGTCGACCTTCATCAAACGGCGGCCGTGGTTTACGTAAAAGAACCCCTTTACCCTGAAGCAAAATTTCTCATCTCGGCTGATGCTATCAAAAGATTTCTTGATATGCACCCGCGGTGTAGATTGTTTTTCTTCGCTCTGTGCCTCAGTTGCGACATATATAAAATTCTTGCGCACATCCGTGACACATTCCTTCTCATCGGCATGCTCGCGCAAGGTTATGACCTTTCCCCTGCCATGTAAAACTGCTGTTGTTTTATGAAGAATGTCGCGCATAGGCGACTCCTTTGTGCCTGTAAATACGGTGTCGTTAAAATCCATTTTTCTCTCCGCGTTTATACTATTGCATATTTGATAACCTGCCTGCCGCAGAGAGCGGCAGGCCTCTTTTATCCTGTCTTATGCCCTCTAACTGAAGTGTAACATGCCACGGGCCGAAAACAAGGGTGTTTGGCCGTTTTGCAGAAAGCGCTTTCTTTTAACTCCAGCGACGGGATGATTTAATGATGGGACATTGTTTCGGAATATTTTTTAAAAATAAAATCTTGCGAATAAGGTTGTTTGAGAGGCGCCCTCACCAGCCAGTGCTTGGACCGATAACTGAAAAATGACATCTTTGTTAGTTATTTAACGTGGATTATTTAAGAACGTTTACGGAAAGGAAAAGCAACGCGGTTTTCTTGGCCTTTGACCAGCCGTTCAATGTTGGACCTGTGCCGAAAGACTATAAAAACACACAGTACGATAGACATGAGGATCAATGGTAATGGCTCTAAAAAAACAACCATCAAAATAGGAAAAACAATGGCCGCAACAATAGACGCCAGGGAAACAAACCCAAACAAGAAAAATAACGCCAGCCATGTTATTATCACTAAAGCCAGGATGACCCTTAAAACCTGAAATTGAATGGCCAGGCCAACCAGAACACCAAGGCTTGTGGCCATGCCTTTGCCCCCTTTAAAACCCAGAAACACTGTCCAATTGTGGCCTGCAACCGCCGCCACGGAAATAATGACCAAGGACAAAGCATCCCCCAATCCAAAAACATCGGCCAAAATAGTAACAGGGATGATGCCTTTGATGATATCCAGGACCAAAACTGCTGTGCCAGGCCATTTGCCCAAAACCCTAAAGGCATTGGTGGCCCCCATATTTCCAGAGCCATGCTCGCGGATATCAATGCCTTTAAGCACACGGCCAAAAATATACGCCACTGGAATGGAACCGATCAAATAGGCAAGCAGTGCGCTAATCGCCAGAAATAGTAGATTCATTGAGAGCTTTGATCCCTTCCTTGATATAAATGATGCCGGAAACAAAGGTGGCCACCAGGGCCACATACCAGAACACAAAGGTAAACGTCAACTGCAATAAGACCCCCAACACGCATACAATTTGCAAAAACGCGGTGAGTTTGCCTGAACGGTTGGCTTCAATCTCCAATTTTCCTGTAGACAATTGGATGATCATGGAGCCTAACAGCAGGATGACATCCCGGCTGATGATAGCCAGCACAAACCATAAAGGAAAATGAATGCCTGCAAAATAACTTCTTTTAATATACAGGCAAATAAAAGCGCTGATTAAAAGTATTTTATCTGCCAAAGGGTCAAGGATGGCCCCTGCCCTTGTTTTCTGCCC
>CAYZLU010000198.1:0-4833 GCA_964479285.1 uncultured Planctomycetales bacterium
GATCTTCCTCATGAATGGAGCTTATAGTTTCAAACAAAGCATTTTTCATCCAGGGACCACATCAGATTGGGTGGTCGCAGGCGTCGGTGATTTTGATCAAAACGGTTATTCTGATGTTCTCCTGCGTGATTCGAAAAGCAATCTGGAAATCCTTTATTTTGATGCGACTGGAACTCCCATCAGTGCGGACATTAAACCTCCGTATTATGCTTCGACTACCTATTATAAGAAAAACTATAATGGCAGACAAAATAAAACAGGACATTTCGATCCCAGCTGGTCGATCGCAGGTGTGGGGGACACCGAAGGTGATGGATACGCAAAGATAATCTGGGCGAATTACACGACTGGCGATCTTGCCATGACCAATTTCATCGGTAACCGCACACATGCAGTGAGTTATCTCTTTGCCAAGCTGCCTTCCCCCACTACCCAAATCCAGGCTTTAGGGGATTATAATGGTGACGGCGCCGTTGATTTATTGCTGAGAAATTCTGTTACAAATCAAACTACTGTTTGGTATTTGAACTGGTTCGGTGGAAATCTTTTTGAGCCAGGCCCTGATATTCAACCCGCATTAAATTCAAATTGGCGAATCCAGGGGGAAAGTATGACACAGATCCCTGAAATGATAGTCAGTTTGATGGCGACCAACGCATCCTACACCGCACCCGCCAATATTACACTGATGGCCAGTGTTTCCAACAGTAATGGGACCATCAGCAAGGTTAATTTTTATAATGATGATGCCAATCCCGGATTACTTGGAACAGCGACCAATTGGCCTTATATGATCACCTGGAACAATGTTCCAGCTGGCACGTACCGTTTATCAGCTCTCGCCACAGATACCGCGGGCGAGGCCGTCCCTTCACAAACAATTACAATAACAGTCAAGCCTCAAGCAGCACCTCCAGCAGCACCAACAGCTTTAACGGCTACACCAGGCAACGGGCAGGTGGAATTATCATGGAAAGCGAGCCCAGGAGCTACGTCTTACTATATAATAAAAGAATACTCATCAATCGCTGTTACGACAACCAATAGTTTTATTGATTATGCAGTGATCAACGGCACTACCTTCCACTATGCTGTTTCAGCGGTCAATACGAGTGGTGAGGGCGCTGCCTCAGCACCAGTCAGTGCTACCCCTGAACCAACACTAGCCCTATCTTCCGCGCCGACCTCGGTGACTGCTACATCAGGAAACGGAAAAGTGACCTTGACCTGGACTGCCAGCCCATCGGCAACACATTATTGGGCCGCAAGAGGAACAAGCTCCGGTGTGTATACCATTCGCAGGGATTGTGGAACTGGAACAAACTGTGTGGATAATCTTGTTACGAACGGAGTCACCTACTACTACTCCATCGTATCTTATAATGCGCAAGGCACCAGCTTCTATTCCAAGGAAGTCTCTGTTATCGCTACACAAGCTGGATTGCCCACCCCTCCCACAACGGTAAGTGCGTCAAGAGGGATTGCCGCGGCCACCGTGACATTTAGCGGCGCCTTGGCCAATGGCAGTGCAATTACCAAATACTCCGTGACATCATCTCCCGGTGGAATAACAGCCACAGGTACGTCAAGTCCTATAACTATCACAGGTTTAACTAATGGTACAAGTTACACTTTTAGCGTGACTGCGACCAACGGGGTTGGGACAAGTATCCCATCAGTCTCATCAAAAAGCCTGATCGCAGGAACACCCAAAAGACCGACAACCGTAACAGCGGCGGCTGGCGATGGCCACGCTGTCGTGACTTTTAGCGGGGCCGTGGCCAATGCTGGTCCCATATTGTACTATACGGTGATTTCATCACCCAGTGGAATAACAGCCCAAGGCCCGGCGAGTCCCATAACCGTCACAGGTTTAAATAATGGTACCGCCTATACATTTACCGTGACCCCGACTAACAGTTTTGGGGCGGGCGGGGTATCAGTTGCCTCCAATAGCGTAACACCTCAACCAGCGCTTCTGGCGGCACCTACCTCTTTAATTGCTACACCAGGCAATGTGAAGGTGATATTGACGTGGGCCCCTGTAACAGGAGCTGCGTCATACTATGTGGCAAAAGCAACTGACCCCAACGGGCCTTTCGTAAAATTTGCCTTAGCCGTTTCCACGACTTATACGGACACCCTGGTGACCAATGACACCACTTATTATTATGTTGTTACTGCATTTAATAACAGCGGTGAGAGTCCTAAATCCACACAGGTCAGCGCCACACCTAAATCTTCGACGGCACCAATGGCCCTAAGCTCTTTAACTGCTGCACCAGGCAATGCTCAAGTGACATTATCGTGGAACGGGAGCATAGGCGCCGCATCCTACAATGTCAAAAGAGCAACTGTTTCTAATGGAACGTATTCAACTATCGCCAACTCCCTGAGAGGCATTACCTATATTGACCACTCAGTGGTGAATGGTGTGAGCTATTATTATGTTGTTTCAGCCGTAAATTCGTTGGGGGAAAGTCCCAACTCGAATCAGGCCAGGGCAACACCGGTTGCGTCGCTATCAGCGGCTGTCGGTCTTACAGCTACCGCGGGTAATGCGCAGGTGGTCTTGTCATGGACCGCGTCTACAGGAGCTGCCGCATACTACGTAAAAAAAGCAACTTCCCCTCAAGGACCGTATACCACCTTCGCCAGGGCTGCGAACAATCACTATACCGACACCTTGGTAAGCAATGGTACTACTTATTATTATGTTGTTTCCGCGATGAATGCCAATGAAGAAGGCCCGGATTCCACTCAGGTCAGCGCGACGCCATAAAGAGGTAATGAATGAGAAATGACCTCATAGGAGTAGTCCTATTAGCATCAATCTTTTGTTCTTTGACAGGCGCTTTCGCGCAGGACATGTCAAATCCTCAAACAGGCCAAATTGCGCCGCTTGATGCGCCATTACACCTGAATGCTACGGTATACCATGGGGCAGTGTGTTTGGGCTGGAGAACGGCCACCTTGGGTAGAATGTCCTATATTGTGGAAAGAAGCACTGTTAGCGGCGGCCCATATTCAACTACATTTCCGGTCTTAGGAAATGCATCCGGAGGGATATATACAGACAGGTCGGTGAATTATTATACCACGTACTATTATGTTGTCGTGGCGGTCAATGCCGCGGGTACTGGTTCGGCCAGTGAAGAGATCGGCGTGACACCCGTACCGGCTCCAGAGCCACCTTCGTCCTTAAGTGCTATGGCAGGTGACGAACAGATATATCTGTCCTGGTCCCCAAGCGTAGGCGCAAGGTCATACATGGTGCGCAGGACCAATGTTGGCTCTCGATTCTCACCAGGATTTTCCATTCAAGGAGGGTCTTCCACCACTTACATAGACAGGTCAGTCACTAACGGCATCACGTACTATTATCATGTCATGGCAGTAGGTGCCGGCGGTATGGGACCATCTTCTGCGCCGGCCAGTACAACTCCAGCATTTGGAATTCCACGACCTTCAGTTTTTGTTCAACCTCTTCCTCAAACGGACCTAAATTTTCCGCCAGAGTTACCAGTACAGTTACATAGCGAGGCAAACCATGGATGGGTGTACCTGCACTGGAGGCCCGTCTTGGGAGCTACGTCCTATATAATAAAAAGAAGTACTGTTAGCGAGGGCGGCCCATATTCGACTACATTTCTGGTCCCAGGTGGGACAACAACCTATATTGACAGGTCAGCCATTTATGGCATCACCTATTATTATCGCGTCGATGCATTAGGTGTCAGGAGGGGAATAGTCCATATTCGGCACAGGCCAACGCTACACCATTATCCTCACAGGCTAATATTACACCGTCCTCCGCACAGGCCAATACTGCACTATCAGCATCGCACAATTAGAGTGTTCCACCGGCTGCCCAATCAATATAGGAGCAATAAAGGTCAGAGTTCCAATTAAATTGTCAATATTTCATTAGAGATTAAAATGTTAGCTACGTATAATATTCAAGAAATGCAGAAAATAAAAAACAAATTCTTTGCGACATTTTTTCTGGCAGCTATTTTTTGTGCTTTGCCAGGGGCTTTCGCGCAAGAGATGTCAAGCCCTCAAGCAGGACAAGTATCACCGCCGCAAACGGGACTATATACCCCATTTAAACAATCAGTACGAATCAAAAAAACAGACTTTGTGGGCAATTCTATCATCCTCATCTTATCGGTTATATTTTTTTTATTGGGCATCCTCCTTTTCTATAATGCTTTTTACTGTATGCACAGGTATATTTTGTTCCAAAACATCCCTCGTTCCAAAATCAGGTCCATGGCCATGGGCCTTGTAGAAATCCAGGGAAATGCCCAGGCAGATCAAACGATCGTGACTCTTTCCCAGACTAAATGTGTTTACTATAAATATAAAGTTGAAGAATATAAAATGTATAGTAGTGGAAATAAAAGAACGCATGGCTGGGACACCATCTACATGGGAGAAAAACGAATCCCATTTTTTGAAAAAGATGAAACCGGTCAAGTTTATGTTGACCCTAAAGAAGCTGTGTTTGATATATTTGAAAAGAAAGTTTTATTACAGAAAGCCGGGGCCCCAGAGGGCATCGATATAATCAATGAATTAAAGAATTGGGATAACAGCAAAGCAATGTCAATCAATGTTTCAGGTTGGGGCCTGAGGGCCTTAAATGGGGATGATATTTCGTTTAACGTCGGTGACAAAAAATACTCGGAATCCTATATTGAACCCCAAGAACCTTTGTTTATTATTGGGACGGCCGCTAACGACCCCCAAGCACCTAATGTTGTATTAATAAAAAAAGGAGAGAATGCACCTACCTTTTTTATATCCAATACAAGTAAAAAGGAAGAA
>CAYZLU010000199.1:0-4832 GCA_964479285.1 uncultured Planctomycetales bacterium
TACCAAGGACGATGAGCAATTGGTTGAAGGTCTGGAAGAAACAAGTTATAAGACCTTTATGCTGCATTATAATTTCCCTTCTTTCAGTGTTGGAGAAACCAAGCCTATGCGTGGTCCTGGCCGTCGTGAGATAGGACATGGAGCATTGGCCGCCAAGGCCATTAAAGCGATCCTCCCGACTAAGAACGATTTTCCATACACCATCCGCGTTGTTTCTGAAATCTTAGAATCCAACGGTTCTTCATCCATGGCCTCGGTGTGTGCTGGATGTTTGGCATTGATGGATGCGGGTGTCCCTATTAAAGCCCCTGTGGCGGGTATTTCCATTGGGCTTATATCCGATGAGAAAAGGACAGTGTTGATCACCGATATCATGGGCCTGGAAGACCATTTTGGGGACATGGATTTCAAGGTGGCAGGTTCCCGTACAGGTGTCAACGCCATCCAGTTGGACCTTAAGATCAAACAATTGTCTATTGAACTTATAGAAAAAGCGGTTGCCCAGGCCAAGGATGCCCGGATGACCATTTTAGATAAAATGCATTCTGTCATGCCTGCCGCGCGCGCGGACCTGTCTCCTTTCGCGCCACGAATTGTCACCTTGCAGATACCGCAGGAAAAAATCGGTGAAATCATTGGGCCCGGTGGCAAGACCATCCGCAAAATGATTGAAGAGAGCGGTGTATCATCCATCGATATTGAAGAAGACGGCAAGGTGATTGTGGCTTCTCCAGATAAAGATGCCTTAGAGAAAGCCATAGGCATGATAAAAGCTTTGACTGAAGAACCCGAGGTTGGTAAAATTTATGAAGCGACCGTCAAGAGAATCATGAATTTTGGCGCTTTTGTTGAATTTATACCTGGACGTGAAGGATTGGTCCATGTTTCCGAGCTTGCCAATAAGTTCGTTAAAGACGTTAACGAAGTCATCAAGGTGGGAGATAAATTTAAAGTCAAGCTCATGGAAAAAGACGAGATGGGCCGTTTTAACCTGAGCAAGAAGCAAGCGGAAGCATCTTCATAGTGTGGCACCTCTAACGCTTTTTCATTATCTTGGAGGGGCAAACTGTCCCTCCAAGGTAGTTTCCAAAGGATAAGGCATGAAGCTTGAACATCTCAATGAGATCAAGGGCATTGTGATCCTGGCCTTAAGCCTCATTCTTTTGGCCAGCCTTGTATCCTTCACCCCGATGGATCTTGATTGGTTTACTTCGAAGCCAAATTCTCACGCGCATAATTGGATCGGGATTGCTGGTGCTTATGGTGCCGGCATTTTTCTTTTTTTAGTCGGCAATAGTGCTTATTTCTTGGTCGGTATCGGGGTCTTTTTTAGCTGGAATAAATTCACCTCCCGCGACCTTCCATTTAATTTTTTTAAATTTCTTAGCATCCTTATTTTATTTGCCGTCACGGCAGGGCTTTTTAGTTTTTTTGCCGGAGGCGAACCCGGAGTCCGTTTTACCAGCGGGGGGGTCATTGGTGTCGTTTTTAGCAGTTTTTTGGTGGAATATTGGCGGCCTCTGGGGGCCTTGATCATTTTGTTTACGTTGGGCGCATTGGCCCTGGTCGTGACGGGTGAATTTTTGGTTTCGCCATTCTTTTTATGGCTGGTGAAAAGTGTTTTCCAGTTGTTCCAAAGGATCTTTAAAGGAGTGCCGATACCTAAAATTTCTCAGCGTCATTACGAGATGGAGCAGGGCGACAAGGGAGGGCCTAAAGTAAAAGATCCTTCTTTTCTCTCTCAGGACCTTGTTGAGAAGGGCAATAAAAACGATAAATTCAGGAGTACTGTACAGCCCAACACCGCAGAAATTAAACCTGCACCTATGGTTGTCAAGCCCAATATCCATATTGTAGCTGCACCTAAGGCTGAAAGCATAAGTGCTGAGGGGAAGGTACCTAAAAAAATAGGGGAGTATCACCTGCCCAGTGTGGACCTGCTAAAAGACCCTCCGATCATATCAGATAATAAGATCCAGGCAAAGCTCATGAGCGGGGCCAAAATTCTGGAAGAAACTTTAAGTGATTTTGGGGTCAATGTTAAGGTGGTAGACATTGAGCGTGGCCCTGTGATCACCCGTTATGAATTGCAGCCCGCCCCTGGGGTGAAGATCCAGCGTATTTCCAGTCTGACGGATGATTTGGCCCTGGCTTTGAGCACGTCGGCCGTTCGTATTTTGGCACCTATCCCGGGCAAGAACCGTGTGGGCGTTGAAGTCCCTAACGGATCATCAGCCGCAGTTTTTTTAAAGGATGTGCTGACCCAAAAAAATCTGCGCGAGGGTAATTCGAAATTGAATTTGGCCATCGGTAAAGACACTTCCGGCAAAGCCATCGTGACTGATCTGGCGGACATGCCGCATTTATTGGTGGCAGGGACGACGGGTTCCGGCAAAACGGTTTGTTTAAACAGTTTTATCATGTCTATTTTGTTTAATGCTTCTCCTTCTGAGGTCAAGTTTATCATGATTGACCCCAAGATGGTAGAGTTGGTCCCGTACAATGACCTGCCGCATTTGCTTTGCCCAGTGGTCACCGACGCTAAAAAGGCCGCCCCGGCATTGAATTGGGTGGTCATGGAGATGGAAGCCCGATATAAATTGTTCAATAAGGAAGCGGTCCGTAATATCAAAGGTTACCATGCCAAAGGCCTTTTGATGCCCTATATTGTGGTGGTTGTCGATGAATTGGCGGATTTGATGCAGGTCTCCGCTAAAACAGTTGAAGGGGCCATTTCCCGTTTGGCCCAATTGGCACGTGCCGCGGGTATCCATTTGATTTTAGCTACACAACGCCCGTCAGTGGATGTCATTACCGGGGTCATCAAAGCTAATTTTTCTTCCAGGATTTCGTTCAAAGTCGCATCCAAAGTGGATTCGCGCACGGTGCTGGATACCAATGGCGCAGAAACGCTTTTAGGAAAGGGGGATTTCCTTTTTATGAAAACCGGAGACCCCAAGCCTATGCGCGGTCAATGCTGTTATGTGTCTGATGATGAAATCAATCAAGTCATTGATTTTATTAAAAAACAAGGCCAGCCGGAGTATAATGACAGCGTGCTTAAGCCCCAACCATCCGCAGGCATGGGATCTAATGACGAAAAAGATGAGATGTACGATGAAGCCGTGCGTGTGGTGATTGAAACTAATCAAGCTTCAGTGACGATCTTACAGCGCCGCCTGCGCTTAGGGTATGGCAGGGCCGCCAGGCTGGTCGATATGATGGAACAAAACGGGATTGTGGGCCCTTACGCAGGCAGCAAGGCGAGGGACATTTTGGTGGACCGTGAAAAATGGCTTTTAGATAATGTTGCGGGGAATACAAGTAACGCAGAGTAATATTAACCGACACTCACAGTTGTTCGGTCGTGTTGACCGACACTCACAGTTGTTCGCTTTGGAGTGCCTTGATGGATAGCAATAGCGATAAATCTTCAGTTTTAAAAAAAACGCGTGAAGCCAAGGGGTTGACCCTGGAGATTGTGCACGAGGCAACAAAAATCCCCATGGACGCGCTTAGGGCCATTGAAGAAGGTTATTCCGTACGTATTTTGTCACCTTTTTATTATCGCGGCTTTATCAAGATTTACGCTGAATTTTTAGGTTTGAGTGTAGAGGAAATATATAAGCAGTATGGCATTGATCAGTCGTCCTCTCTTAAATCTTCCGGGATGACACCTGTTAAGGCGAGCCACAGAGAATCTCGGCCAAATGTTTTTTTAGAACAGACGCAAGAATCAATTTCTTCCGTCTTTAAACCTAAAACCCTTAAGTTCATTGTCAAGATTATTGGAGTCTTGTTTTTGTTCTTTTTGTTTTTTAAGATGGCAGGTTGCATTGCTTCGCACGTGAATAAAAAAGGAATGGCACCCAAGAGACAATCGTCCTTGGGGCAGGAGAGAAAAGTCAAAATTAATAAAGACATTGAGGAAGAAAAGAATGCTGCAGCACTTTCAGGGGGCAATCATGGGTCTGTTCAAGCCCGGAGCGAGAACAACAAGGTTGAAGTGGCGGTCAGGGCTGTTAAAGACACATGGATCCGGGTCAAGGCGGATGATCATGTGGTTTATGAAACGACCCTAAGCAAGGGTTCCATGGAAAGCTGGAGCGCTGATGATCGCATTGAATTGTCTGGCAGGGACATTGAGCAGTTAGACATGGAAGTCAATGAGAAACATATTGGTTTTCTGGGTGGCGGCGAACGCAGGATCAGGAGAGTGTTGATCACCCAGGAAGGACTGACAGTTAAAAAATGAGATTTTAGAAGGTAGGGGATGATTAAAACTACAAATGATTTCCAGAAGGAGCGCTTGAGCGCCGGCCAGAAGGTCGGCGTTATTAATTTAGGTTGCGCCCGTAATTTGGTGGATGCGCAGATGATGCTGGGGCGTCTTAAAAAAAATGGCCATCGCATTGTCCAGGCTGAGGAAGCGCAAACAGTGATCGTCAATACCTGTTCTTTTATTGAAGAAGCCCGTAAAGAATCTATAGATACTATCCTTGATCTCATTCAACTTAAGAAAGATGGCAAGATCAAAAAAGTAATTGTCGCCGGGTGCCTGTCCCAGCGCTACGGCAAGGATTTGGCCAAAGAATTCCCTGAAGTCGATGCTTTCGTAGGAACACCCACACTCAATAGGGACAATTTGCCCCAACAGGTACAGTTAACGCCCAAACATTTTGCCTATGTTAAAATTTGTGAAAGCTGTTTTAATGCGTGTTCGTTTTGCGCCATACCCAAAATAAAGGGGAAATTTATTTCGCGCACCATTGAGTCCATCATTGCCGAGGTTAATGGATTGGATGCTCAAGGTGTTAAAGAAATTAACATCA
>CAYZLU010000200.1:0-4799 GCA_964479285.1 uncultured Planctomycetales bacterium
TAATGGTTTCCTTGACCATGTCTTTAAGGACCTGCTTGGCCACTGCTAATGAAATCAATTTATCTTCTAGCAAGGCGTAAGCCACAACCCTTATGAGGGCCCCTTCCAATTCACGAATATTAGTTTTGATTTCTTGGGCAATAAATAATACAACATCATCAGGAACTATGACAGATTCTAGTTCTAATTTTTTACGCAGGATGGCCACCCGTGTTTCATAATCCGGAGGCTGGATATCAGTAATTAATCCCCAGGCAAAACGGGAAACCAGGCGTTCTTCTAAGTTAGCTATTTCTTTAGGCGGCCTGTCCGAACAGATGATAATTTGTTTGTGGTGGTCATGCAATGTATTAAATGTATGGAAAAACTCTTCTTGGGTGGAAACTTTTCCGGCGATAAAATGGATATCATCGATCAAAAGAATGTCAACGTGACGGTATTTTTGTCGGAATGTTTCCGATGAATGGTGCCGGATAGAGTTGATTAATTCATTGGTAAACTGCTCGGACGACAAGTAACAAATTTTTAGAGCAGGATTTTTTCTTTGGGCTTCATGGGTGATGGCTTGGAGCAAATGCGTCTTGCCCAAACCTACGGGACCGTAAATAAAAAATGGATTGTAAGACTTGGCTGGATTTTCAGCCACTGCCTGGGCCGCGGCAAAAGCAAAACGGTTGCTTGCTCCCACTACAAAGTTTTCAAAAAGAAAACGAGGGTTTAAATGGATGTTTTTGTCGGTGGGAGCGAAAGATTTTTCAATTTGGTCAAGTTTTTGTTGGGTTTTTTTATTAAGCAACTCAGAGTTAACGGCAAAATCAATGTTAATCCCTTGCCCTGCTTCAGTCCGCAGGCAGCGTTCGATGATGGTGCGGTAACGTTCATCGATCCAGTTTTTAAAATATTCATCCGGGGCCTGGATAGTCAAAACACCTGGAGTGTTTTCACACGTTTTCAAATGTGAAAACCAGGTATCATAAGAAGTCTCACCAATGGAGATTTTGATGGGATTTTGGGCTTTTTGCCAGACGTCAATTAAGAGCAAAGGGCCCAATTCTTTCTGAGGCATATGTTCATTCAAAATGTCCAATTTTTTCGACGGTGTAGGTTCATTCATTTCGAGGAGATCACAAGTTATTAACAGCTGTGGATTAAATCAAACAGCCTTAATACAACCCATGCTCGTGGCTGTGTTAAGGCTTTATTAAGTTTGATGGGTCATTATAACAAAGCTTTGTTTGTTTGCAATGGTTTTTCTTGACATCTATTTTTGGTCAAGGCCAACCGTGGATAAAATTCTATCGAATTTAAGGTGCGTGGATTTCAATTTTATACAAAGATTCCTTAAATCCTAGTGGTCCAAGGCTTTTTTACCCTCAAAAAACTTGACTTAGTTAAATCGTATGATATAATTCCCAAACTATGAAAATCGTATTTCCTGCCTCCTATGGAATGTAACCTGGAGATTTCAAGGAAACGGAATAATTTTTAGTCAATCCTGAAAGAATGATATTTAATGAAGAAGCATTTAAAGACACCAACTAATATTGTTGGGAAAAAAAGACACGGATTCCGTAAGCGCATGGCGACTTCCGACGGCCAAAAGGTATTGAGCCGACGACGCGCCAAAGGCCGCCGTAAACTTATCCCTTGAAATATCCGACACTTCGCTCGTTGGGCCTTTTCAATGGTCAAAAGACTTCTGGTTTTAGGCATAAAAGCCTATCAGTGTATTAGCCGTGCGTTAATTTTTAGAAATTGCCGGTTTTATCCCTCATGTTCGCAATACGCCATTGAGGCTATTGGACGTTTTGGCATTTTTCGTGGATTATTAAAAGCGATGTGCCGTATTTTACGTTGTTCCCCAGCGACTGATGGCGGGTATGACCCAGTAAGGTAGGTCCTATGGAACGAAATACCTTTTTAGCCATTATTCTCTCCGCAGTAGTTTTATTCAGTTATCAAGCAATTTTTATTGCCCCTAAACAGGAAAAATCATTAAAAAGTATTCAAAACACAGTTACTTCCACTGCTGTAGGGACAAATAATTCTCCTGAAGGAAAACCCGCTAGCGATTTTACTCAACCCACTTCAAGTGCAGATAAGCCGGATAATTATGAGATTGATACCAAAAATAAAAATATTTTCTATACTGATGTGGGTGGATCACTCCACAAAATAGTTTTCTTAGAAAACAAACCTTTTCTTTTGACAGATCTCTTAAGCATACCTGATCTAGAAAATGCACGATATGCAGGTGAAAAGATAAATGATGAGACAATTTCTTTGTTGTACCAAGATAAAAATTGGAGTATAAATAAAACTTTTAAAATTAAAGATAATAATTTGATCGACGTTAGAATGGAAATTAAAAATATATCAGAAACTTCCATTCTGAATAACTTTGCTTTTACAGCTTTTAAAATAGATGAATCCAGACTGGATATTAATCAGAATGGAAGAGAATCTGCTCTTTTTGAGTATTCTATATACGGTGACAAAAAAATATTTAGAAAAGGCAATGCCACAAAATTTAATGAGAAAAACAATAAAAGCAAAACAGAAAGTGTTGATTGGGTGGGTTTCAGGGATCATTATAATGCGGTCGTTGTGAAACCTGAATTTGAGGCAAAAGGGTATGAAATTAAAGCAGATGATGATAAACAGTTAAGAATTTTAATTTTGCCCAGAAATACTATGTTATCGCCAGGGGAAAGCGTGAGTTATAATTTTAGTATTTATGCGGGACCGCAAAATCCATGGTTGATGAAAAAGTACGCTAAAGGTTTTGAAAAAATAGTTGCTTTTAGTAATTTTCCCATAATAGAGTGGATAGGACAAGCTATTTACCGTACAATACCATTCTTACATCATGTTTTTAGATCATGGGGGATAGCTATTATTTTAGTTAGTATTATGATTTATGCCATAACATATCCTTTGACAATGCAAAGTATGCTGTCCATGCGGAAAATGCAGGAAGTTCAGCCGAAAATAACAGCACTCAGAGAAAGATATAAAAACGATCCTCAAAAATTGAATACTGAAATGGTTGAAATCTACCGTCGAGAAAAAATAAATCCTTTCGGGGGATGTCTGCCGTTTTTAATACAAATGCCTTTTTTTATGGCCTTATACCAAATTTTATGGAGAGCCCAATATTTTCAAGGTCAAGGATTTTTATGGATTAAAGATTTATCTCAGCCGGATCGTTTAATTATTTTTCCTTTTTATTTGCCTTTATTTGGTAATGAGCTTAATATATTACCTATATTAACAGGTGGCATTATGTTTTTGCAACAAAGAATATCCAGCAAGAATATGATCGTAACTGATGAACAACAAGTTATGCAGCAGAAAATGATGATGTATATACTGCCGATTATGATGACCTTCATGTTTTATAAATTTGCTAGTTCGTGGGCCATTTATTTCATGGTTTTTTATATTCTTTCTACAGTAACACAGTGGAAAATAGCCAAATTAAAAGGCAAATAGTTGATATGGTTATTAAACCTGAAGCAAGTGAATTTGAAGGGAACACTTTAGAAGAAGCGATAAACAAAGCTGTTTTAAAATTTGGTGTTCCTAAGAATAAGCTAAATATTAAGATTGTTTGTGAAGAAAAAAGAGGGCTTTTTGGTATGCAAGGAGCAAAATCTGCAAAAATTAAGGTAACGATAAAAGAATCCAGTTTCACGTGAAACAGAATTTTTAGGTGCATAAATGATAAAAACTATCGCTGTTTGTAATCAAAAAGGCGGTACAGGCAAAACGACTACAACGATAAATTTAGCATCAGCGCTATCTGTTTTAGGCAAAAAGATTCTAATTGTAGATATGGATCCGCAGGGTAATGCAAGCAGCGGAGCAGGGGTAAATAAGAATGAAATTAAAGAATCTTTGTACGAAGTTCTCATCCATAAAATATCTATTAACCAAGCGCTAATAAAAACAGATTTCAATAATTTATACATTGTTCCTTGTAACATTAATTTGACAGGGGCAGAAATAGAGCTTGTAGGAGTTCTTTCTAGAGAAACA
The DNA here is from genome assembly GCA_964479285.1 of uncultured Planctomycetales bacterium. Taxonomy (GTDB): domain Bacteria; phylum Omnitrophota; class Gorgyraeia; order Zapsychrales; family Fredricksoniimonadaceae; genus JABDGZ01. The sequence continues at coordinate 4,042 of CAYZLU010000200.1, forward strand.
AGACTTAAAAAAGCCATCGAATCTATTAAGAATCAGTTTGATTATATTTTTATTGATTCACCACCTTCCTTGGGGTTGTTAACCCTCAACGCATTAGTTGCTGCAGACTCAATCTTGATTCCTATACAATGTGAATTTTATGCCTTGGAAGGCGTATCACAGCTATTAAATACAATTGCCCTTGTTAAAGATGGCCTTAATCCAGATTTACATATTGAAGGTGTATTAATTACAATGGCAGACTTTAGAACAAATTTAACCAATGAAGTTATTAATGAAATAAAAAACTATTTTAAGGAAAAAGTGTATAAATCCATTATTCCTAGGAACATACGTCTCAGTGAAGCTCCAAGTTTTGGTAAACCTATTAATTATTACGATAATGGCTCGGTGGGTTCTTTAAAATATAAAGAATTGGCCGAAGAATTTTTGTTGTCTAATAAAGTTCTAAGCAATTGAAAATATATTGTTGATTGTAGACATAGTGATAAGATTGATTAATACCATATTTGTTTAGAGGTTTTTGTTTTTGTTTCAATTACATCGGAGAATTTAGAATGGAAAATAAAGTTTTAGGAAAAGGGCTTTCAGCTCTTATATCAAAAAGACAACCCGAAAACATGTCTGATAAAGAAATTTCCAGTCTGGATATTAATTCAAATGAAAATGTTGCATATGTTAAAACAATATCCATTCTTGCAAATAGATTTCAGCCTAGAAAAGATTATGATGAATCAAAATTAGAAGAATTGAAAGCT
>CAYZLU010000201.1:0-4789 GCA_964479285.1 uncultured Planctomycetales bacterium
TTGCGCCTGTAGCTCAACTGGATAGAGCATTAGTCTTCGGAACTAAGGGTTGGGGGTTCGAGTCCCTCCAGGCGCGTTTTAGAACTTTTTACCTTAATTTCCTTCCCCCTTGTGGGGAAGGATGCCGACGCCAGTCGGCAGGAAGGGGGGATTTCGATACCCCATCATCAAAAAGGCCGTTACCGCAAAGTCTCTTGCCTGTAAGCTAACGGCGTATGAAGCTCACCGACTTATTCAAGGAATTTATCGCTTACGCTCTTTTGGAAAGGTGTTTGGAGCCAACCACGATTGGATGGTATGAAAGGAGCATAAATTGTTTCTATAAATATCTCCGTCGTAGAGTAATCCCCGCTGATTTAAACGCCTTAAATGTCGAACTTCTCCGTGATTTACTGATTCACCAACGACAACAGGGCAACTCACCCAGGACGATTATCAATTTATTGAAGGGTTTGAGGTCATTTTGCACCTTCTTAGTCAAGCGTGGCCATCTGGTCAAGAACCCCTTTGACGGCATGGAAAAGCCGAAACTCCCCCGCAAGCTCCCTGAATTTTTGGATGAGGAAGAAGCCAGGGATTTACTTAGGGCCTGTTTAGACAGAAAGCTCTTTTATAAATCGCAGTATTACAGGGATGTGGCCATCATAGCCATGTTCCTGTTTACGGGTGTACGGCTCAAAGAGCTTCTTAACTTGCGATTACCTGATTTAAACCTGGAACGAGGCTATATCAAGGTGTCAGCCAAGAATAAGGAGCGTTTAATTCCCTTGAATGAAACGGTGGTCGAATACTTACGGGATTATCTCAAGGTACGGCCCCAACGCACCGTAGATAATGTCTTTGTCTCGACCAACAGGAAGAACAAGCCTTTGACCAGGGAGGGGCTTTACAATCTGTTCGGGGAGCTAAGGCGGAAACTCAAACTCCCTAAAAAAATCTCCCCGCAAATTCTACGGCATACCTTCTGTACCCTCATGTTGAGGAATGGGGTCAACATAAGGGACATTCAGCTTTTGGTGGGCCATTCCGACATTTCCACCACCGCCAAGTTCTATTTGGGCTGTGATACGGGGCAATTAAAGATAGCCATTGATAAACATCCGTTGAACCTAAATTAGGAGGACGTTATCATGAGATACTAATTCTGGTTCTTATGCGCTGTATGCGTAGCCATCCACCCGTTGGGTGTGATAGCGATTGTTATATTTTTAGCAACCAGGTCTTGCAGGTCAGAGAATGGAGAGAAAATCCATTACAGCAAGATAAGCTACCCGCCTTGCAGGGCCTTTGGTCGTGAGGTAGATAAAGATGGCATGACCAGGGCAAAGCCGTATAGGGACAGGGCGGGAAGGATAAAATATTGTTGCAATCCTAATCATAACCATTTTTATTAGGCTAAGGAATGACCAATGAAAGGGGCAATGCCCACAGGCTTGGAACAAAGAAATTTTGGCAAAGTATATAAATATATGGTAAATTTTTACTATGGTACGAAATTTGAACATTAAACGTCTTATCGTGGTTGGGGTAATCTTTGCATTTTTAGGGAGTTTTCTACAGCCATCCTACGCTCAAGAATTAACTTTACCTGCACCAGGCACAATGGTTAATTTAAGCCCTGCCTACGTGCCTGTATTGATAAAAGGTCTTCGTGTCCATCCTGAAAATCCGCTTTTATTTGATTTCATTCTCGATACTGGTAGGTCTGGACTAAAGATTAACAGTCCTGAATTTAAGGAAGAGTCCGAAAAACTCATCAAGTATTTCTTGGCCTCACTCACGATTAAAGAAGATGATTTGTGGGTCAACCTATCCCCTTATGAAAAAGACCGTATTATTCCAGATGGATTAGGCAAGACCGAGATTGGTCGAGACATGTTGGCCCAAGATTATATCCTCAAGCAGTTGACCGCATCGCTTATCTATCCAGAGAAGCAATTAGGCAAAGAATTTTGGAATACCGTTTACGCAAAAGCCCAGCAAGAATTTGGTACTTCTGACATACCTGTGAATACTTTTAATAAGGTATGGATTGTTGCAGATAAGGCCAAGATTTTAGAACGAAACAATGTGGGCTATGTGGTTGGTTCGCATTTAAAGGTCATGTTGGAAGAAGATTACTTGGCTCTTTTAAACCATACCGCTATTAACCAAGTCGGTAATGAGAATAAAACTCATACAGTTGCTTCCCAAGTTATACGTAAAATTATCATTCCTGAACTTGAGAAAGAAGTTAATCAAGGACAAAATTTTGCACCATTAAGACAGATGTTTTATTCTATGATTTTAGCCACTTGGTATAAATTAGCCTTAAAGAACGCCTTGCTTAATCAGGTCTATAGTAATAAAGGGAAGACGGGTGGCGTGTTATCCGATGACCCAACGGTCAAAGAAAAAATTTTCCAGCAGTATTTGAAGGCTTACAAGAAGGGTGTGTTTAACTATATTAAGGAAGGCCTGGATGTGGTCAATAAACAACCAATGCCCCGCAAATATTTCTCTGGTGGTTTACAGGTTAATGTAGGACGTGTTCTTGCCGAAGAAAGAATCCCTTCCAAAGGTGATGACCTTGGTGTAGATGGAGCAATGGCCGTTGTTGAAACAAATATGAATAAAGCTGTCAGTCTTGATGCGGTAATGTTAGGTGGAACTGAATCAAAGCCCATAACCCCCGAGGTTGTTGAAAGATTAAAAAGAACTACTGATATTGTTGATGCCATGAGGATAGTTGTTGACTATTATCCTGAAATGCACTGGCTCACAGGTGATGTGAACGCTACGCCAGAGGGCAAGGTTTCCAATGAGGGTGTGTCCATATCTGAAAAACTCTTTGGACAGAAACATATTGAGTTTAACCGTACCGCCGTAGGTATTATGACGTTTTTGTGGGTGCTAAATAATGATTATGAAGCTTTCACAGCGTCACAGGGTGGTGCAACTAAGCTGACCAGGCAGAGTTTTGATGAATTAAGGGTATATACAGAGCGTATTTTAAATGAAGACCCAGAGGCTTTTGATGCGCTGGTGGTTTATACAGTTATTAACGATTTAGGTAAAATTAAAGCGATAGTAGATTTAGTACAGACTAAAAGCGGTATCCAAGATATTGACCACGACAAGATTCTCACTGTAGCGTTGGAGAACCATCCAGAATTAGCCCCAAGTTTCAATAGGCTACCTGATAGATACAAAAGGCTTATTGTTGAAGGTATGAAAGCCAAATTTAATTTCGGTCAATTTGTCCAGGGAGAAAATGTTCCAGCAAGTTTATCAGGTTTAGTTGGACTTGATAAAGAAGCATTAGATTTTTATATGCTTCATGTTTTATACGATATAGCTGGTGCGGCAGGTCATGTCAAGGAAGCAGGGTCATTGGTCGTTACTGAACCAACGTATCAAGGATTTAAGCAAGGAATTGAGTCTTTGGGAAAAATCAGCGCTGGTGAGGGTGTCGTTGCGGCGTATGATGACTTCTTAAATAGAAAAGGTGCAGTGCTACATTTGGATGTCAATAACACCACCGAGAGAGCAGTTATACGGTTGAGTGCCATGCTTAGGATTTCAGATGTTAAAAAATCTGAACAAGTTTTGGAAGTGTTTAATGCACTGGAACCTAATGAGAAAGCAATTTTAGAGAAAGAGTTGAACCTTTCGGGTGTCAATGACGGTCATGCGACATTACTCTATTATGCACCTGCTGCTCTGGCTAATCTTATTAAAGCCTTAGAGGATGCAAAAGAAGCTGATGCGTTTAAGAAGGGCTTACAAATAGGGTTAAAAGTATTTGCGAGGACTTTCCAATTAGCACGGATAGCTTTAAAAGGAAGGCAAGGTAATGGGGTCTTCACTGTTGACATATCCAAACTTGCTGAATTGGCTAAGATTCCCCAAGAATTTGAGAAGGTGGCCATAGATTTAGAAAGAGTGGGTGATGATGCCAAGGTTATTGTGTCGCAACCATCCGTCATCAATGTTGCTCACTTTCCCCGTGTAGAAGCGTTATCTGAAATCCCAGGACAAAAAGTTATACCTATTGGCATTGGTGGTGGCTCGGATGTTATTCAAGCTGCTGTATTGGGTCAGTTATTACAAAATGCTGGAAAAACAATACCAGCGGTGATTTCTGTTCGGACTGTCAAAATTGGTTCACAAGGTGCTGTCGGTGAACTTGGGAGTCAAAGAACGGTGGAGAATCATGGGGGTGAAATAGTTCCAGGTGTTTATAAGATACTGCCAACGACAACGGGGTCAGGACGATTCTTGGAAAATTTACCTGCCAGCCAAACGCCCGTATTTCTTGTTTTAGATTCAGAAGACGGAACTTTAACTGAAAAAATCAAATCTGTTATTCACTATATTGGAGGAGCAGACACGGTTCTTTCTGTTGATACAGGAGGTGATGCTCTTCATGTGACAGGTGGTACTTCTGAAACGTCAAGGGCTACACCTGACCAAGACCTTCGTGTTCTTCGTGCTTTGCAAAATGTGGGTACGCCTGTTGAACTGCCGAAGTAGCCACTGGTGTTGATAGCCCTTCTTATGCTGAGCAGATTTTGACTAACGCAGGCGCACGATTCTATCAATTAGGAACAGAAGAAAGAGACCTGGTGTTTGCAAGCTATAAGGCTTGGGAAATGGATGGGAGTCCAGAAGGATTACAAAAAGGACTTTTCGGGAAAACACCTTTTGCTTGGCAGAGGGCATTGAGGGGGGAGCAGGGTTGGCAAAGTCTTCCTCTCCCGACCAAGGTTGTGTTAGATAATAAAAATCCCTGGAATCCATTTGTTTT
>CAYZLU010000202.1:0-4781 GCA_964479285.1 uncultured Planctomycetales bacterium
ACAATTTTTAAAATATTTTAATAAGCTGATATTTTTCACCCCCATTAATCGAGAAGTGACCTGGTACTTGATGCCCTTTATCCCTTTAACATAAATCATTTTATTTGTCATCAAAACATTAGGTAAATGACCGGAAGGGCTGATTTTTTGGGCAAAACACTTATGGGTAAGCTCTGTGTTGACAAATAATAGCATATCAATGGCTTCCGGATGTAATTGCTCCAGCTGCTGGGCCAAAATACTGTTTAATTTCTCATAAAATTTATAATTTTCATAAAGGTATTTAGAGGTATCTGCCGACAAACTTTTTTTAAAAATACGATAACAACAACCAACATATTCAATCTTTTCAAAGACATTCCCTTTAAGCAAAAGCCGTAACCACAAGTCAGAATCTTCAAAGGCCTGTAATTGCTCATCAAAACCTCCAGCCTCTTGAACAAGGCTGCGCTGGACTAAAATGGTGTGCACAGGACAGGGGTTACCTTCAATAAAACGGGCCAACTGATTGCCATTTCCAAGCCAAAGATTGCCTTTCTTCCTTACTTTGCCCTCAAATTCTAATTCATAATCAGTCACTGAAATTGTAAATGAAGGCTTATTGATTAAATGCTGGATCTGGTGCTCAAATTGCTGAGGATAAAGCCAATCATCGCTATCAAGAAATTTCAAGAATCTTCCTTTTGCAGCATTGATCCCAATATTACGTGCGGCGGACGTCCCCTTGTTTTCTTGATAAATATACCGGATTTTTTCCTCTCTGATCCACTTTTCCAGGCAGTCCCTGGTAGCGTCTGTTGAACCATCATCAATGACAATGATCTCAAAATCTTTAAATGTTTGGTCAAAGACACTTTTAATGGCGCCTTCGATATAGGGCTCCCCGTTGAAAACCGGTATGATGACACTGATAGAAGGGTCCATATCGTTAAAGATGGTTCTTCTCATCCCTCCAGTCGATATTGATCAGTGTTTTGGCATAATTGGGGTCCTTGATGGCAGCATTGAAATATTTTAATAAATTAATGTTCTTAATGCCCATGACCCTGGATAAAAACTTCTTTAAACCTGTCATTTTTAACCCATAAATGATCCGGCTGGCCTTCATGGTCATCGGTATAAAAGAATCAGGGTCAATATTATTGACAAAACACATATGCGTGAGTTTTGTATTGAATACCAGAAGCTCCTGGAGTACATCCTGCGGCATTCGGTCCAAGGACGTAAGCAATGTTTGATTAAGGTTTTCAAAGACCTTGCATTTTGCTCTGAACATTTTATCTGGATCAGATGAGACGCTTTTATTCAAAATCCTGTAACAACATCCCACATAATCTATTATTTCAAATACTCCCTGGCAAAGTAAGGCTTTTAACCAAAGATCAGTATCTTCACAACAGGCCAAATCCGGATTGAACCCTTTTATTTCTTCCACCAGACTGCGAGAGACCAGCATGGCATGAATAGGGGCAATGTTGCCCTGAATAAAACGGGCCAACTGGCTTCCTTTATATGCTCCAAGTTTGATGGTCTTTCTATTGTTACTTTCAAATTCTAATTCGTAATTGGCCACTGAAATAATAAGGCGGGATTTATCCTTTAAATGGTTGACCTGCTGCTCTAAAAGTTGAGGGTAAATAAAATCATCCGCATCTAGGAATTTCAAAAACGTCCCTTGGGCCAAACTTAAACCAGCATTACGTGCGAGCGCAGCACCCCTGTTGTTTTGATGGGCATAACGGATAGTCCTATTTTTAATCCAGGGTTCAAGCAGCATGAAGGTCCCATCAGTTGAACCATCATCCACCACCAAGATTTCAAAATCTTTAAACGTCTGGTCCAATACACTTTGGACTGCAGACCGGATATATGTTGCGCCGTTAAAAACCGGTATAATGACACTTACCATCGGAAAATTATTGATATTCATGGGTGACATTCCTTTACCAACCAATTTTCCAAATTTCGTTCAAATTCATCCCCATTCCAGTCCAATACGGAGAATCTCGGCAATAGACAGGGATTTTGCCTACGGGCCACCGGCTGTTGTACGACCGTGCAGGCATTTTTAAATTTCAAACGCTCAACGATTCTTACAGTTTCATCTGAATAATTTCCATAGGGATAAGAAAAGCTGTTCACCGGCCGGTTTAAGATATTTTCCAAATCAGATTTGCTGCGGGCGATTTCATCCTCTTGCTTTTCTAAAGATAAAAGCGAAAGCCTGGGGTGGCTTACGGTATGCGCTCCTATTTCAAAAAGCGTACAATCAGACAAGGATGCCAGGTCCCCTAAGCCCATAGGCAAATTACCGGACCTTGTGGTCAATGCGTGGCCCGCCCATTCGGCCAACTGCTCTAAAGCGTCCTTTCTTTCTTCCAGCTTCAATGGTGCAAGTATTTGATTAAGCATTAAGTAAAGCTGGGACCTGGAAAGGACCAAGTCAGTTGTATTTTGCGGGTCATCATTTATTTCCTTAGAATAATCAATGGCCTGGCATGGGCCTTGAGGAATTATTTCCCAATGATATTTTTTTTTGTTTATCACTGCTTCAAATATTTTAGGGAGCGTTTGAGGTGCCAGAATCACCTGTTCAAGGTCGTCCCAAAAAAATTCTTCCTGACTGCCTATGGAACCACTGATAATAAAGAAAGTGGCTGGGATTCCATGCTCTTTAAGAATGGGGGCCGCGTTGTAAAAATTATCAGCGTATCCATCATCAAAGGTGATAACGATTTCCTGCATACCCAATGAAAAGCGATGAAGGCCCTTTCCCATCTCTCCCATTGAAACGGGGTGCCCATGCTTTTTAATGACTTGCATATGTTCATTAAAATTTTTGGGAGAAACACTTAACTGCCGCGGATTAAAGCCTTGATCAACTATCCTGTGGTACATCAGGATGATCCCGCGTCTTTTAAGGCGGTCCAGTGTTTTCATTAAACGATTTGAAACATCAATTTTCATCTTTTGAGATCACCTTCTTGATATTGAAGGGGTTGAAAACTGTTCATCCTGGTCCCCAGGATTTTTGCCTTGATAAACCTTCGACCCAATACTAATTGACAAGAAGCGCGGTGATGACCATCATAAATCATATAATGATCAGTATTTAATATCTTAAACGCCAAAGGATAGCTGTCTTCTGTGTGATTAATCGCGCGACTAAACAAAGAACCAGAATTGAACTTCTTTCTTCTGATGAAATGATAGAGGTCAAGAAAATTACGACAATACAACAGCAAAGAAGCATCATCCTTCTTGCCGTTAAATGCACCGTGAGTCTTAATATGGCTCAAGATCATTTTATAGTAGTTGCTTTCCTTAATTTCACTATCATTGAGAACAGGTTTTCCTTTAAATTCTTCTAAAAATTCCACATATATGGAATCCTTTAGTAAGACACTGGCGTAATTACAATTTTTTGATTCAATGATGTCTTTAAATGAGTAGCTTTCATTAAAAGTACTTTCATAGGTCTTTTCCAGATCGATTGTTTCAATCAAACATTGGTCCTTCACAAATTTCAAAATGTTGTACCCTGTTGGAAATACTCTCTTAAATGTCCGTGAGCCTGGGATTTTCATCATATTCGCCTACAACGCAAAATCAATGTCCGAATCAGCCTTGGTCAAAAACCATTTTCCTGGTTCTTTGATTATTGGATTCAGGCTTTTGTCCATGTTATTAATCAAAATCCCTGTCCGCTTATTATTAACCGAAGGAGAAAAATAGCATTGGAGTAAAAAATCATTTAAAATTCTTTCCTGAGAAGAAATTGTCATTTTTATCACCTCACAACCGTTATTATTTAAGACCTGGATCCCCGCGCGCATTAATGTTTTAAGGACAAGCCTGTCAGTTCTCTCAGTAAATAAATCAACGACATGGCCTTCCTTGATCTTGTTACTGTCGCCAACACGGATGATGATATAGCCTAAAATTTCATCGCCTTTAACGGCCGCTAATACTTGATACGTTAAATATGGACATTTAAAGAACCTCCAGTTAAGAAAAATGCTGTCTCTTTGCTGGATGGCCCCGTAACCTTTGGATGCTTTTTCCCATAACCGGTCAAACCTTTCATCAAACTGATTGATATCAACAATTTGAATTAGATTCCCGCATTCAAGATAATGACGGACGGCTGTGAATGAACTTATCAGGCGATCAAAATGCCGGACGGTCTTTGTGTATTCGACCAGCTCGCTAAATGCCATTGCCCCGGCCCGAAACCACAGTTTCAGCGTATTTTTTGCCGGAAACCCCATCATCATGCCCGGCTGGGCAATAATGGTCCTGGCCAGTTTTGTCCCGTTAAAGCCGCTACGGCATCCGGGGTGGACCATAAAATCACCGACCCAGCAGGCAGGATAGCTTGAATCACCAATTTTTATCTTCTGGGCAAAAGTACCGATCATCCCTGTGATTTTATTATTATCTTCTAAAACAAAAATCAAAGGTCCCTGGGATGTATTGTTTGGGTTTTGTTCATATTGCCATTGGAAACGCTGCACTGCTTTTTTATAAATATCTTCGTTATAAACGGCACTGATGAGACCCATGACATTAGGATAATCTTCATGGACATATCGTCTGATGAGCATATTCCTAGAATTTCCACCTTACTTCCGGAAAGAAAACTGCTTCAGAAGAACCATTGCTTTCCTCTGTTTGTATCCGAATGACTTCTTTATTGCGAATAATATAAGGATGGATCATTTCTTTGTCCCAAATGGAGAGTTTGACCATATAAATTCCTGGCGCCAGTATATTTTTAC
>CAYZLU010000203.1:0-4773 GCA_964479285.1 uncultured Planctomycetales bacterium
CTTGCAGTATTTTGGTGCCCAAGATAACAAAGACAGCTGTGTTTTGTTTTCTGACAAGGAAATTGCCATCGATTTCGGCCCCAAGGTAGGAAAGGTGGTCATCGCTGAATGGAACACTTTTGTTTGGGACCAATGGTCCTTGCCCCAGGCGATCAAGAAGGCAGGTGTGGATATTTTTTATTCGCCTTACTACAAAATACCTTTACTTAAACCTTGTATAACAGTTAGTGCTATTTTAGACTTAATGTATATTGCTTATGCTCCCTATTATACAAGGATGTCTCCATTGGCAAAATTCTACTATGCGACCTTTGGCAGATGGTATGCCCATCGGGCGTATAAAATTTTGACCTGTTCACAATATTCAAAGAAGGACATTGAACGCATTTATGGGGTGGACGAAGCGAAAATTCAGATCATTCACTTGAGCGTTGCTTCCATTTATTTTTCCCCTGTAGATCCATCAAGAATCACTCTGATAAAAAGGAAATTTAATATCAATGGCCGTTATGTCCTTTATATGGGCAATTTTAAGGCCCATAAAAATATTGCCCAACTGATTCATGCTTTTGCTGCCATTGTACAGGAATTTCCAGATATGAATTTGGTTTTAGCCGGTCCCAAGGAACATGCTTATAATGAATTGGCAGGAATTGTTCAACAGTATCAACTTTCAGACAAGGTCAATTTTATCGGGAAGGTCATGGAAACAGACGGGCCGCAATATCTTTATCAAGGGGCAGAAATGTTTGTGATGTCCACACTTTACGAAGGATTTGGAATTCCACCTCTTGAGGCCATGGCCTGCGGGGTGCCTGTGATTGCCGCAAATACAACTTCCATCCCGGAGATTGTGGGGGACGCGGGGATCTTGGTCGATCCGCAGAATGTGACAGAAATGGCCGATGCCATGAGGAAGGTCCTTTTAGACCCGGTGCTAAAACAAGGGCTCATTAAGAAAGGCCTGCAGTGCGCCTGTGCTTATGAAACGGAGAAAATTGCAAAAGAAATGCATGATTTTCTTAAAACAGTTAATCATTCCCGCGAAAGCGGGAATCCATTACAAAATTAATTCTGAATTAGACCCCCGATTAAAGCATTCGCGGGTGACAAACAGGCTTTAAATGAATATTTACTGTGTGATAAGCATCGATACAGAATGTGACCAAGGTTCCCATTGGCGGTCTTTATGGCCGATGAGATTTACTTCTGTCACAGGACTGATTCCCGATGTACTTCAAAGGATTTTTTTGAAACATGGTGTCATGCCGACGTATTTGTTAAGTCCTGAGGTGTTAGAGGACCAAACATGTGTGGGCATTCTAAAATCGTTGTCCCATGTTGAATTGGGAAGCCATTTGCATGGGGAATTTGTAGAACCTTTCAGAAAACCCGTAGGTGCTTCCATCAGCGATTTTCAAGCCATGTATTCCCCTGATGTTGAAGCAGCCAAGATGGCTAATTTAACGCGTTTGTTTGAGGAAAGAATGGGGTTTAAGCCGACTTCTTTCCGTGCGGGGCGTTGGGGGATAAGTCCCAAAACTTTTAAAATATTAGAGGATTTGGGCTATTTGGTCGATTCCAGCGTGACCCCCTATTTTATTTGGAAATTTCCTGATTATGTCCTTGATTATAAAACAGCCTTTGATGTCCCTTATTTCCCATCTGAAGAAAATTTGTTGGCCCGAGGGAACATGAAATTGCTTCAGGTGCCGGTGACCATATATTCTCATTATGGCCGATGGTTTAATAGACAGGGGGTCCGTGCCCCAGGTTTTGTAAAAGAGATTTTGCGTAAGGCCCCTTTATGGAGACCCATGTGGTTAAGGCCGACGTACAGTGATTTTGCTCAGATGAAGCGGGTGATTGATGCCTATATTGCCTCCCACCAGGAAGAGGAAGATATTGTATTGAACATGATGTTCCATAGTGTTGAAATACTGCCTGATGAGAACCCCTATGATTTTGATAAAAAAAGGATCGATCTTTTTCTAGACAGCATGGAATGCGCATTTGATTATCTTTACAATCGTGGCGCCAAATTTATAGGACTTACGGATGTTTACCATCTTTTGAATGCAAGGAAGATGGTAAGTGAAGGGGGGCATAGATGCTAAAAAGGATCTGGGACAATGCGCTTTATTTTAAACAAAAAGTAGAATCTGATTTCAGGTGTTTTGTTTTAGGAAAATTTGCTGAAGGTGTTTTTTGTGACACCCTAAACGGCCTGTTTATTGTCCCTAAAGGGGATGTCGTTTTTGGCAGGAGTTTTGGGTTCCGAGGCGGGTACGGCAAAGATATTCTTGATTTATTGGATGATATAGCACGGCCCACGGACACGGCTTGTGTTCTTGGGACACATATCGGGGCGATTTTTATTCCATTGGCGAAAAAGGTAAAATGGACGGTGGGGTATGAAGCTAACCCTGATACCTTTAAGTTTTTGAATAAGAACGTAATCCTTAATCAGCTTGATAATGTTGAGACTTTCAATTTGGCCGTTGGGGACCGTCAAGGCACGGTCAAATTTCGCTTGAATACGGTCAATTCCGGAGGGAGTAAGTTGACGCCTAAGAAAGACGTTTATGCCTACCGTTATGATCATCCCAAGGAAATAGAAGTTCCTATGGTCATTTTGGATGAACATGCTGCTTTAAATTTTGATATTATCCTCATGGACATAGAGGGATCTGAGTTTTTGGCTTTGAAAGGCATGCACGATCATTTGAAGAATTGTAGATATTTGATCATTGAATATGTCCCTCATCATTTGACAAACATCTCTCAAATTTCCAATGAAGAATTTTTGGTGCCCATTGCCGCTCATTTTGATTCCATGCGTATCATTGGCTCTTCCCGTGTTTACCCCAAGAATGAATTTTTGCCGGCTTTAAACCATTTATTCGATGGACAAATGTCCGCGGACATACTTTTTCAGAATGCATTGGAAGGGAAATAGCGGATGTTACCATGGGCATGTCAATTAGAAAGAAAATTATTAGGGCTGCGGTATGGTTTTAGGGTGCCTGATTATGATGGGATGATGAATGCTAAAAAATGTGAGTTTTTATGGCAAATGGTGGACCATTACCAGGGTGACAAAGGGACCATTCTGGAAATAGGTTCCTGGCAGGGATGTTCCACCACGTGGCTTGGGATGGCAGGCCTGCGGGCAGGGTTCAAGCAATTGATCGCCATTGATCTTTTTACGGGGACGCCATCATGGGGGCTAAAAGGTAAGAATACGTACGAAATCTTTAAGAAGAGGATGCAATTGAATCATTTGGACACATTTGTTAAAGCGATCGTGGGAGATTCCAAGGAAGTGATAAAAACCCTTCAATTGCCTGAGGGGATATCTGTCCTGCACATCGATGGAGACCATGAGTATCAAGCAGTCAGGGCGGACATTGACAATTACACGCCTTTATTGAATGCGGGCGGGGTCCTTATTGCCGATGATTATGATTCCATCCATCCGGATGTCATTCGTGCGGTTGAAGAATTGGTAATTTCTGGCAAATTCAAGAAAATGGGAGCAGTTAAAGAAATCCCAGGTAAAGGTTACGGCAGTATTGCCCTAATGAAAATATGAAATCACTTTTTATCGTCAATGATTTTCCGCCTATTTTAGGAGGACAATCTAATTATTATTTTAATCTTTGTAGGGCTTTTCCCCAGGGGGAATTGGTTATTTTGGCACCCAAGTGTAAAGGGTCCGAGGCTTTTGATCGACAACACAATCTTCCGGTCGTCCGTCGCAGTTATTTATTGCCTGTTCCTGGTCTTGAAAAGATCGGGAAAATTTTGTTGCCTCTGATTTACGCGTTGCCCATTATACGAAAAGAAAATATCGGCTGTATCCATTGCGGCCATGTGCTCTCTACCGGTGTTGTCGGCCTTATTTTGAAAAAATGGCTCAAAATCCCTTATGTTGTTTACACGCATTCTGCGGACATCCTGGGATTTCAAAAATATCCACCTATTAAGAAATTGCTCCAAAGCATTTTATATAATGCAAGCAAGGTTTCATCTAACAGCCAATTCACCAACGACAAATTACTTGACCTTGGTGTAAACAAAGAAAGCATTAAATTGATCTACCCCAAGACAGATTTTTTGAAATTTAATGCCGCCACGAAAACGGAAAAAATTATTAATAAGTACCCACTGTTGAATAAAAAGGTGATTTTAAGCATCAATCGTTTGATCGAACGCAAGGGCAATGATGTGATGCTCCAGGCCATGCCAGCCATTGTTAAAGAGATTCCCAATGCTGTTTATGTCATCGCAGGTGACGGTCACTATGAAGGCAGGCTTCGGGCGATGGCCAAGGACTTGCATTTAGAAAACCAGGTCATTTTTGTTAACCAGCTAAGCGACGAAGAGGTGGTCCAATTTTATAAAGCCTGCGATGTTTTTGTAATGCCAAGCCGTACGCTGAGGCAGGAAGACACTGAAGGTTTTGGGGTCGTTTTTTTAGAGGCCAACGCCTGCGGCAAGCCAGTGATTGGGGGGCGTTCCGGAGGTATTCCTGAGGCTGTGGCAGAGGGGTATTCAGGGCTTTTGGTCGATCCTTTAAACGTGAAGGAAATTGCCCAAGCGGTGACCAGTTTATTAAAGGACGAGGACTATGCCCTTCGATTAGGGGCCCAAGGCAAAAAGCGGGTCCAAGAGCAATTTGATTCCTGTTTTTATACACGGGATGTCAAAGAACTGATGGAACTGATGCTATGAACCACATACGAGTAGTGCATATAATCACCCGTTTGG
>CAYZLU010000204.1:0-4754 GCA_964479285.1 uncultured Planctomycetales bacterium
CCATCATATTTCTTTGTTTCTTCCGCTCCCCTGCTTTTGCCGATAACCCTCAGGCTTCCGACGATAAATCATCTCTAAACGCCACAGATCCGCCCGCTAATAATTCCGATGATAAAAACTGGGAATACTCCCAGTCTATAAAATACTCCAGGGGTAAATACGGCACCTCGCTAGAAAGCGAAACTTATGAATATGATGCCATGCTTCAAAAGGATTTTGATCATGCTGATCTGTCCATTACAATCCCCTCCCTTTGGCAAACAGGAAACGTTATAGTCACGGATGATGGTAGGGAAGTTATCCAGAAAAGAATCGTAAGGACCACCACCGACTCAATAATAAATCCTACCATCACGGGTTTAGGGGACATTGCTTTTGATGGCAGTTACTATCTCTTTGAAGAAGACCGTAACGCACCCCTTGACGTGACCCTGACCAGTTATGTCAAGGCACCCACAGCATCAGCAAAGAATGGGTTGGGAACTGGAAAATGGGACGGCGGTCCGGGCATAGGATTTACCAAAAAACTTCTCTTTAATTTCAAGGCATTTGCTGATGCTTCATACATTCTCATCGGCAGAATTCCCGGTGAAGATACCCTTAACCAAGTGAACTTGGACGGTGGGTTACAGTATGCCATTACCCCGAAGTCTACCGCCTCTGTAAAATATGAATATTCCACTTCAACGGTCAAAGGAAGCTCAGATTCAAATTCAACGGTCCTGGGATCACCCTCAAAAGACATTGCCTTGTCCTTGGATTACAAAATTGATGATGATTTGAAGATTAACGCTGAAACATCTTTTGGATTATCAAAAAGCAGTCCAGATGAAACTTTTATGTTATATGCCACACTTTTATTTTCGGGTAACACCAATTCCACCAATATCCTCACCGACCCCCTTTTCCTGGCACTCAAAAAACAGATTCGGGTTTCGACCCAATATAACTACAGTTTATCCAAATCCAGCGGCTATAATTATTTGGGACAAAAAACAGCCAATTCTTCCTCAGATTCTAACAAATTTACCCAAACCATCGATTACGGCATCACAAATAGGCTTTCCTTGACTGTTGGTGATTCATACCAATTTGGAAAGGCCTTTAATGCTGTCACTACAACCGGTGCCATTACAAGCAGTACTAATGAAGGATTTAACAATCCCGTGATTGCGACCAAATACCGTGTTTTAGATCAATCAAGCTCACCTTATGATTTGGATCTTACCTTAAGTATTGCCCCCAATGCCTTTCCCTCCAAAGAAGCAGGCAAAGGCCGTAATGGCTCGGTCGCCTCAGGCACCCAACCAGTTGCTTTTATGACAGGCATTGGGCATGCATTCAATGCTTTCTCAATCCAGGGTACCTTCACGACAACCTATGTGGGAAATAGATACTATGAAGTATATTCAGACGATAACAATTATTTAATACAAAATTACTTTAACTATACCTTTGCCCTTAATACCCAAACCAGATTCACGGACCGTCTTTCGATTAATTTAGGGACTGCATACACCTTTGGGGACAAGGCGTATATCACTAATTTATCCACAGGGACCCAAGACTTTGCCACCTTTGCCAATACATTAGACTTTAATGGGAGTTTCAATTATGGTTTCATTCCCAATGAGCTGGTTGGCCGATTGACCTACAAATTTGACGATTTTTCTAACAACAAGACTATTTATTCAACACCAACCTCAAACACTGCAACAAAAAATCATTACGCCCACACCTTTGGCGCGATATTAACCTATCTTTACTAACCCCATATCATAGGTTATCGCGTAAGATCTCTTGCATGCCATGCGCAGAGATGGGTAATTATTATATGTCAGACACGGGATATTTTATTTCCCTTTTTTATTTTCAGCTAAATTCGCGGGGGTTTATTTATCTCTACCGGAGGCTTTCTTTAAATCTTTAATAAATCCACGAAGAATATCCTGATACCCCAACGACTCAGCTTTATGCACATCATTCCAGGCTTTATCATATTCCTGCAGGGAATAATAGGCTCCTGCCCGTCGCGTGTAGGTGTTCCCCACGCAAGGAAAATTAGGCCTAAGTTCTATGGCTTTGCTGTAATCTGAGATCGCTTGGGCGTATTTACCTTCACGCTTATAAGCATCACCTCGCCCAATGTAGGCTTCTATAAAATTAGAATTTAATTCTATGACCTTGCTATAGTCCAAGATGGCTTGGGTATATTTACCTTGATGATAATAGGTGCCCCCTCGATCGTAGTAGGCCAGCCATCGTTGACGATAAGAGCCTAATTCTATGGTCTTGTTGTAGTCTGAAATAGCCTGTGTATAATTTTTCTTACGGCCATACGCGCTCCCTCGACCCGCGTAGGCCCCCGCAGAATTAGGGTTTAGTTCTAGCGCCTTATTATAGTCGAGAATGGCTTGGTCATACTTACGCTCATCCCGATAAGCATCTCCTCGCAAGTTATAAGCTTCTGCATACGTAGGAACTAGCTTTATGGCCTTATTAAACTCCACAATGGCTTGCTCCTGATGTTTTTCCATATGAAGTAATTTTATGCCATTTCGCACATACTCTGTCGCACTTTCCTGGGCTTGGGCATTACTGAAAACTAAACACATTGCCAACAGGAATAAACCGCTCTTAACAAACTTACAGTATCGAGTCATCCCCTGTCTCCTATTTAAACATATTTTTTCCATTAAATACCAATACTAATTCTAAGTCTATCATATTATGGCTGTGAAGGCAGTATTTTCTGTTTACATTTTAACTATTATGACGATACGCAATGCGATCAGAGAAATTTAATCCTAAAAAATAAAAAAATATTTTTCATCACAGTCATAAATGTATGTATTTCAACATGTTGTACAAATATGATCGACTGTTGAATATTGAAAGTGCACAAAATATATGTTACCCTTAAATCATCTGATAGCAGATGCTAACAACGATTGACAATTACCATGGAGGAATAAAATGAGAAATATATTGTTATTAACAATGATGGTATTAGGATTTAGCGCCGTGGCTTGCGCAACGACATCACAGCACCATGGCAAACTATACAACCAAATGCAAAACATCCAGAATGAACAAAATCAATTAGAAGATTGGTATTTACAAAATCAAGCGGTCCAAACAGCGCAATACATAAAAGAGCATGACCAACAACATCCAGACAGTTCCGATCCAAGCAGCACATCAAATCTACCAAATGCTCAAGATGAGGCTGACGCGCCTACACAGCACCCTATTGTTCTACAATCAGGAACCATGGCGGACCAAAAAGGGTATGATAAACCAGTAGAAAGTGACGGCGTATTGGTCAGCCCGTCTGCAAACCAATAAAACCATTTAAAACGCCGCTTGTTGGTCTAACTTCTTAATGTATCTCTAACGGCAAGCATAGTACCTCTCCCCTTTGGGCTGGGAATACATTAATTTGATCGGGGTTTATGTCTGGAAGAATTATAAACAGATAAACAAGGGCAGGTTTAGGACATTAAGGCCTTTTTCAAGAGCTTAGCCTATCTTTTTATATTCCATTTTCTCGCGTAAGATCTCTACATGATAACTTATGGATCTCATATACATAAGTTATCCACTATATCTCCTTCATAAGTGACTTTGTTCAAATCCTGTAAATAAAACGGAACTTTTAGAGAATCGAAGTGTTTAATGTCCAGAAAGCAAACGATTAACAATTTAACATGATCTTGCAAATACAAAGGAAAATTTTATGCTGAAACTCCAAAAGGAACTTTTTTTTCGTGCGATTTTAATGTCTCTGCTTCTGCTAAGCCTTTCGGGCGCTGCGCGGGCCCAGGTGGTGACTTATCCAGCTCCGGCTGGAATTTCTCCTTCAAATATTTATACAGTCCAACTGGTCCAGGGCAAGACCGTTACCCCTTCATTTGTCTATATGGTCCAAAATCCAGCCACCGTGAATCAACCGACCGAAAGTACTGAACTTACAACCTCATGGACATCTTTCGACACTAGCGGCCCAGTGACCGTACAGGTGCAAATGTCTCTTCCCTCATCCCAAGCCCTTGTCAATCCGCAGGTCCGCATTCTTCCGTCTGGTTTAGGGATCGCAGCCACTGTTCCGACAATGACCACCGTAGGGCCCAACATTGTTTACACAACGACCTTCACCATTAACAATCCCGGCCAGTTTGCCGTCGATTTTTTTGATGCTGCCACTAATCCAAATGATGCTGCAGTACCCTTGAATCCTATGCTGATATTTGCCAACGGCCCGGATAATCCTCCAACGGGCAATGTAATCACCCTGAATCCAGGTGCTCTCATTCCTCGGTCCATTCCCAGCGGCTCTACCTTATACTTCGGTCCAGGCGTCTATGATCTCGGCACCATCCCCTATCTGCTGGGCTCTAACCAGTCTGTCTATCTTGAAGGAGGAGCTTACGTAAAAGGGGCCTTTGCTGTAGGGTCCTATGTCAATGGGGTTTTTACCGGCGGAAGCGCCCAAAATACTCGAATCGAGGGTCACGGGATATTATCGGGAGAGAATTACCAAAGAAATGGGGTAGCCTCACCCCCTCTTTCAGAATCCGTCCAGGACGGCCTTCCCCCTATGATTTATATACCAGGATCTCAAAGTCAAAATGATCTGGTAGACGGTGTGACTTTAATCCAGGCACCATTCTATAATATCATGATCTCAGGTCAAAACAATATAGTCAACAATGTCAAGGCCATATCATGGTATGCCAGTACCGATGGGGTAC
>CAYZLU010000205.1:0-4714 GCA_964479285.1 uncultured Planctomycetales bacterium
TTTGTATTTTTGTGTTTAAAAGGGGTGGAGTATTATCAACATTTCAGCCACCATGAATACCCTAAAACAAGTGTTTTTTTGGCACTTTATTTTTTATTGACCGGATTGCATGCTTTGCATATTATCGGGGGTATTGCAGTAAATATTTATTATGCCGGGCCAGGGATGTACCTGCGTGAAACCAACAAGCAATGGTTTATTAACCGCGTGGAAGTTGCCGGCCTTTATTGGCACTTTGTAGATTTGGTTTGGATATTTTTATTTTCAACACTGTATCTTCTTTAGAGGAATGCATTTGTCACCCCCGAATGTTTCTCTCGGGGGTCCAGTCATGCATATCTGGATTCCCGATTAAAGCATTCGGGAATAACAACATTTGACTATGGAACATAATTCGAATCAATCCGATTTTAAAAGAGACCTGATCATATATTTTAGCATCATTGCCTTAACAGGCTTGATTGTGACCATCAGCCATTTGCAATTGAAGCTCTTGGGGATTTTTCTTATTGTTCCTATCGCCTGCACTGAGGCCTGTATTTTGGCCTATTATTTCATGCACTTGATGACCAAGAAGAAAACCATTCATTTGGTTTTATTATTGACACTTATTGTGTTTTTGACTTTATTATTTTGGCCTGCTTGGGACATAGCGTATTCCCCGCGAACCCCCAGTGAATTTACTCAATTTTAATTATGGATAATATTTTACAAAAATTACTTCCCATGCAGCCATTAGCATCAGTGGAAGGCCGTGATAATGACACCCTGATGTACTTGATCCATGGTCTTATCCTCATCCTTTTTGTTGGATGGGCTATTTATTATATTGTTGTCCTGATTAAATTCCGGCAGAAAAAAGATTCCAAGGTCAAAAATATCCATGCTGCCCATCAAATTTCATCGACTATTGAATGGACGGTGGCGGGGATTGAATTTTTGTTGCTGTTTGCTTTTTCCATCCCATTTTGGGCGGTCCATCAAGCAGGTATGCCGAAAGGCAAGGACATTATGGAAGTCAAGGTGGTTGCCCAGCAATTTGCCTGGAATGTGCATTATCCAGGCCCCGACGGTAGATTTGGCCATGCGAGCGCCAGGTTTTTAAATGACAATCCGATGGGGTTGGATCCAAGCGACCCTGACGGCAAAGATGATATTACAACCATGAACCAGATCTATCTGCCTGTTAATAAAACAGTCATTATCCGCTTAACAAGCAAGGATGTCATCCATAGTTTTGGCCTTCCCGCGATGCGTGTGAAACAGGATATTATCCCAGGCATGACCACTTCTACCTGGTTTACCCCTAATAAAATCGGGCAATACGAAATAGCTTGTTCCCAATTATGCGGTACCGGTCACTACCGCATGAGGGGCATTGTCAATGTCGTAAGTCAGAGTGACTTTGACCAATGGATACAGCAAAATAAAGGAATACATGACTAACCACACACCTACCCCAAGATCTCAGGAACCTGAGGATGTCCAAAAACGAAATTTTATCAAAGGGCTGACAGCTGCTGTTTTAGGCTTCATGACTCTTTTTCTCACTATCCCGTTTGTTTCCTATCTTATCCCGTCTTCCAATGAAGGTAATGACGAAAAATTTATTAAAGTACCCAATTTTCCTGGCATCCCCGCTGGAAAACCCACGAAAATGACCTTTGAATCCGTCGACAAGCAAGCTTTTATAACCAGCAATGTTGTTTATGATATTTGGGTGATCAAACATGCCGCGGACAAGGCAACTATCTATTCGCCTTTGTGCCCGCATTTAAATTGCCGTTATACATTTGTGAATAACCAGTTCGCTTGTCCTTGCCATGGGAGTCTTTTTAATGAAGAGGGCAAGGTCACAGGAGGTCCATCACCCAGGCCATTAGACACACTTCCTTATAAAATTGAGGGTGGTGAGTTATATGTGCAATGGAAATTGTATAAAGCGGGCATTCCTGAGAAGGTTGAGGCTTAATTTTTTATGGAAAATCCTTTGCTTCAAAATGTAAAAAAATGGGTCGATGAACGAACAGGATTAGTGACCTTCTTTTCAGAATTTCTTCATGAAGAGATCCCTGGGGGCACCCGGTTTTCTTATACTTTAGGCAGTGCCTGCATGTTCCTTTTGACCATTCAGATTGTCACAGGCATCTGGCAACTTTTTTATTACGTCCCAACCATTGATTACGCTTATTCCAGTTTGAATTATCTGCGTTTGCAAGTGCCGTATGGATGGCTTATCCATGGCATCCATTATTGGGGAGGCACCTTATTTACAATTATCGTGGGCTTGCACGTTTTGCGTGTTTTTATCTGGGGTTCCTATAAAAAACCCCGTGAAATGGTTTGGCTCATCGGTATACTTCTGATCATTTTAACGGCCCTGTTTATGTTTACAGGTCCAGTGCTTCCCTGGGACAAAAATGGTTATTGGGCAGGGCAGGTAGGGATTGGTATCGCAGGTTCTGTGCCAATTGTTGGACCATTCACGCAAATGATACTGCAGGGTGCCAATAAAATGGGGCAGATGGCCTTGCTGCGCATTTATGTTCTTCATGTGGCGATTCTTCCCGCAGCCATATGCGGCTTTGTCATGCTTCATTTGATTGCTTTTCGTAAATATGGCGAATCAGGGCCTTGGGACCAGGAAAAACGCAAGAAGATAGGTTTCTTTTGGCCGGAACAAATATTTAAGGATGTCCTGGTTTCTTTGCTGATATTTCTATTGTTGGTATATCTTTCGGCCTTTTTTCCAGCCCCTTTTTCCGGATTGGCAGACCCCATGGATACGCTGGTTACCCCTAAACCCGCCTGGAATTTCCTGTTTCTGTATCAACTATTAAAATTTCTTCCAGGTCCTTTGGAACCATTAGGTACCGCAGGTGTGCCGTTGGTCATCGTATTACTCTTTGCTTCTTTGCCTTTTGCGGACAAGAGTCCGGAAAAAAATCCTTTTAAACGAGGGTTTGTTGTTTTATCCGGATTTGCATTTGTCGGTGTGATCTTGTATTTGACATGGTTAGGTTTCATTTATAGAAGCCCTGCTGAGGTCGCCCAAATGGACCAGCCTAACCAAACGATTGTTGCCCTTACCAACAAAAAATTACCAGACATGGACATTGAAGGTGCGATGCTCATGGCTAATGCCAATAAAAAAGTGACAGGTGAGCAATTGTTTAAAACTTTAGGTTGTACTGAATGCCATACGACAACAGGGCTTGCCAGCAATAAGCAAGGGCCTGATCTTGTCATGGCCAAAGGCAATAACCGTACCCATGAGTGGATTCATAACCAAATTATTGCCCCTCAATCGCATAATCCTCGTACGATCATGCCTCCGTATTCCCATTTAAGCGATCAAAATGTTGAACTTTTAGTGGGTTTTCTGGAAAGTCTAAAACCTGCTGCAACAGCGGTGCTGCAACCTCCACCGCCTCCAGCGGCCGGCGGCGCTGTTGATAATGGGGCATTGGTCAAATACGGTGAACAATTATTTAACGCCCAGGGCTGCGTCCAATGCCATACGATCCAGGGCAGGGCGAGCAATAAGCCTGGACCTGATTTGATTTTAGCCATTAAAAAGGACATGCCAACCAAGGATTGGCTTAAGACCCAGTTGGTCAATCCACAAGCACATAATCCTCTCAGCATCATGCCTTCTTTTGCCAGTCGTCTTAATGAGGACCAGATGAATGCCATGGTCGGTTTTTTAAGTAGTTTATCAACCAGAAAAGCAACACCTTTGCCTCCAGGGGTAACGGAAGCAGAGGCAGGCTCTCCACAGGGAAGTATAGCTTCAGGCGGCAGCGGTAGTTCGATCAGTTCCATGGGTATCATTGGAGACAAGGAACATGGGGCTATATTGTTTCATCAATCCTGTATCATGTGCCATGGGCCTCACGGTAACCCCAAAACTCCAGGCTTTAACGCTCCTAAAGGGGTTCCGTCGCTTAATCCCATTGATCGCAATGTTTTTAATGCAGACCCGCAGACCTTTGTTGAGCATATAGACCAGTTTATTCAGCATGGTATCCCTAATACGGAAGGTGGGCCTAACATGCCTGATTTTGGTGCTTCTCATGCTCTTACTCAGGCGCAAATTGCTGACCTTGAAGCATATGTCCTTTCTCTTAATGGGGTGGACCGTACTCAAATCACCAATCCAGGGATTGACCCCAAAGAATTTTTCTACATGCTTGTGGGGATATTATCAGCAATAATCTTGATTGCTGGGTTATTTTGGTACCTGATGAGGTTGCTAAAGGTTTAAACCATGCAGTCTCAATCCATCAATCTAAGACGCTATTCAAAGTTTCTTTGCGTCTTGACCCTTTTTTTAATTCTCCTTGGGGCTTTGGTTAAAAGCACTGAGTCAGGATTGTCTGTGCCTGACTGGCCCACCACTTACGGTAAATTCATGTTTGCCTATCCCCTTAATAAAATGGCAGGGGGGATCAAGTATGAACATACCCATCGCATGTTGGCTTCCATCGTAGGACTTCTGACTTTAATCTTAACCATATGGCTGCTTCGTGTTAAGAACTTGTCCCCCTGGGTCAAGCGCCTTGGTATTTTTGCTTTTCTGACCGTTGTTCTCCAGGGCATTTTAGGCGGGTTGACTGTTAAGTTTTTTTTGCCGGTATGGCTGTCTACTTTTCATGGGGTGCTGGCCCAGACTTTTTTGATGATTGTCATTTTTATTGCGTATGCTTTATCC
>CAYZLU010000206.1:0-4708 GCA_964479285.1 uncultured Planctomycetales bacterium
GCGTTGTTGACTAATATATCAATGCGTTTATGAATGTCAAGAATTTTATTAACAGTTTCTTGCACCTTTGCCAGACTAGTCACATCACAACCAAAACCGTCCGCTAAATGGCCTTTCATCTTTATTTTAGCCGCAATATCCTGGGCTTGGGCCTCATCACGCCCAATAATGATGACTAAAGCCCCTTTTTCCGCAAAGGCTTCAGCTACCCCCAAGCCTATGCCGCGGGTAGAACCAGTCACTAAAACAACCTCTTCTTTAAATAACATAGGCGTTATATTACCAATGAAAATCTTACCTGCAAGTAAAATTTATAAGTATTTTGGGATCGCCAATACTTACATCTAGTGATAAAAGCGGTCATTTAACGCTTTGCTGCAAGTTCGAAAGATACACACCTGGCTTCGGGTAAAGCATGCGGCTTGTCAACGCGCACGTGGGCCGCCTGTACCCTGTGATCAGACATAATACCCGCTAAAAGTTTTGCAGTTAACTTTTCCAACAAGACATATCGAGAACTCTCGGTTGTTTTGACAGCTTTAGCGGCCACGGACTCATAATTAAGGGCGTCTTTTAGTTTATCCGAAAGGCAAGCTTTAGAAGCATCATATTCAATGGTGATATTAATGACCAGTTCCTGCTTATTGACCCTTTCCCACGGATAAGCACCTATCATGGCCCTGACCCTCAAATCGTTGATTTTAATAACTGCCAATATTCCCTGTTTCTCGATTTGCGAAGGTTTTCTTGAATTGTATACTTTAAGCAATTAAACTCTCCCCACCGTCATTAGCAATGATTTGACCAGTCAAATAATCATTGTTCAACAAAAATTCGACACTTTGCAGGACATTTCGCGGGTTGCCGGTCTTTTGCAATGGAATTTGACGCGCGCGCTTTCTCCTGTCATCCGGTTGATTATTGACTGGGGCCAGGATCATTCCTGGGGACACGCCATTGACTCTAATGTGCGGCCCCCATTGCACTGCAGCCATTTTGGTGAAATCCAACAAAGCTTTTTTAGTCATCAGATAATCAGCGTACTTGGTCTTGTACTTGGCAACATTTGCATCAACAAAATTGATCACTGCTCCTTTCTTGACCAAACGAGCAAACTCAGAAGTTAAAATATACGGGGCCTTAAAATTGATGTCCCAATGGGCCTTAAAAAGGGTCAAATCAGCCGCACTAAATTGAGTGGGGACAAAAATCGAAGCGCTATTGATCAAAACATTCAAATTAGGAAAAGATTTAAATACCTGCGGCACCAGTTTAAGGGCTTCTTCTTCACACCCTAAGTCGCAGCAAAAGAGTTCGCAACGGACCCCTGTTTTGTAGATCGCCTGGGCGGTTGACATGGCCTCAGACTTAGAATGGTGGTAATGCAATGCAATCTGATAACCTGCATGGGCCAAATGCAACGCCACCTCGCGGCCAATGCGCTTGGCCGCGCCCGTCACTAAAGCTGTACCCCGGCCCTTTATTTTAGAAGGCATATTAAGAAATAAGCGCCAAAAATTCCTTACGGGTCGCATCTTCCTTACGGAAAGCCCCCAGAAGGCAAGAAGTTTTCATGAGCGAATTTTGCTTTTCTACGCCACGCATCATCATGCATAAATGCTGGGCTTCGATCACAACCCCAACACCCAATGCGCCGGTCACCTCCATCAAGGTTTGGGCTATGTTCTTGGTCAAATTTTCCTGAACCTGCAAGCGGCGGGCGTACATGTCCACAATACGGGCGATTTTAGAAAGACCAATGATTTTTCCCTTGGGGATATACCCTACATGGGCCTTGCCGAAAAACGGTAAAAGATGATGTTCACACAAAGAATACATCTCAATATTCTGTACAACCACCATTTCATCATTGTCAGAAGTAAAAATGGCCCCATTGACAATATCATCCACATTTTTTTTATACCCCTGGGTCATGAATTCAAAAGCCCGGGCAGCACGTATGGGTGTTTTGACAAGGCCTTCGCGGGTTGGGTCTTCTCCGATATGTTCAAGCATTTTAATAAAATATTGGTCCATTTATTTTCTCCTGCATTAATGAAACTGCCTTTGGCCGGAATTATAACATAGACAACAAATAATCAATATGATAATCTTTTCTGATGATTCCTTACGCTGACTATCATATGCATACCCCGCTTTGCGGCCATGCGAAGGGTGAACCGGAAGAGTACGTTAAGCAAGCTGTTAAAATGGGGCTTAAAGAAATCGGATTCTCCGATCACGCCCCCATGGTGCATAAACCTATGCCCGGCATCACCATGTCCTTCGAGGAACTTCCCAAATACCATGGGATGATCGAAAACGTCCGCGGGCGCTACGCTTCTCAAATCAGCGTTAAAATCGCCCTGGAGTCGGATTTTCTGCCTGGCTATGAAGACAAAACAAAATCTATTATTGACAGCTACCCTTATGATTACATCATCGGGTCCGTCCATTTCATTGATGACTGGGCCTTTGATGACCCTGCGACACGCGAATACTGGAAAATACATGATGTCAATGAAGTGTATCGCAAATACTACGCGCTATTGAGGCAATCCGCCAAAACGGGGTTCTTCCAAATCATAGGCCATTGCGATTTGCCTAAAAAATTCGGCGCCCGGCCGACGATTGACCTGACTGAAGAAATAAAAGCCACAGCCAAAGTTTTTAAAGAAACCGGTGTGGCCGTTGAAATCAACACTGCGGGATTACGCAAACCTATCGGTGAAATGTACCCTGCCCCCAATTGCTTAAAAATATACCGTGAAGCCGGGGTGCCGTTGACATTCGGCTCTGATGCCCATGAACCTCAGGATGTAGGTAAAAATTTCGACCAGGCCGTAGAATTGGCCAAATCCGCGGGATACAAAGAGTATATAATTTTTAAACAGAAAAAAATAGAAAAGAAAATAAGTTTATGATTAATATCCAAGGCATTGACCACGTGGCTTTTAACGTCCGGGACCTAGATAAATCCCTGGAATTCTATACCAAGGTGATCGGCCTTAAGATCACAGAGCGTGAACCCTCCAAACCTGGCATCGAATATTTTTTAGATTGCGGCCCTTCACTTTTGGGGATTATCCAAGCCAAGGATTTAAACAGCAGCCACCTGTTTGCCAATGAAGGCCTGGGGGCCAATCATTTTTCCTTTCGCGTGCATGCCCGTGACTTTGATCCCATGATCGCGCATTTGGAATCGCACCAGGTGAAAATTGAGTTCGCCAAAAAACGGCCCAAATCCTGGTCTCTATACTTCTACGATCCCGATGGAAACAAACTGGAAGCCACCGCTTGGCCTCTGGAAGATGGTGTCGGGGAAAGCAAACGGGTCAAAGAAATTTACGATAGTAAAACTCAATCTTGGAAGCCTTATTAGAAAGGGTCAATATGCCTGCCCTACAAGAAGGAAGTATCGCCCCTGATTTTAACCTGCCTGCCCCTCTCATACCGAGGACTCCTATAGGTCAAAGCAGTGGTGGGAACATTGCCTTGAAAGACTTGAAAGGCAAAAATGTCGTCGTGTATTTTTATCCCAAAGACGATACGCCGGGATGCACGGTCGAAGCCTGCGGATTGCGGGACAGTTTTAAAGAGATTGAAAAACTTGACGCAGTGGTCTTAGGCGTCAGCCCGGACTCTGTCAAATCTCATGAAAAATTCATCAGCAAATTCCAGCTGCCCTTTACCCTTCTGGCCGATGAAGACAAAAAAATGTGCCAGGATTACGGCGTATGGGTGGAAAAATCCATGTACGGCAAAAAATACATGGGGGTCGCCCGCAGTACCTTTATCATCGACAAGAACGGCAAAATCGCTAAGGTCTTTGAAAAGGTCAAACCTGAAGGGCACGATGTGGAAATTATTAATTTTTTAAAGACTTTAAAATAATATTTAATTTGCCGCACGGTGAGACGAATTTTGAATCTTCCGGATTACGATCAGCGCGGAATGAAATCCATTTTGGGAGTGATCTCTAAAATGGTTTCCGCGATCAAAAGGGCACAATTCTCCAAGTCGTCGAAAGAGCAAGTTTCCACCATGGTGTGCATGTAGCGGTTAGGCACGCTGATCAAGGCGGTGGCAACACCTTCCCTGCTTAATTGCATGGCACCGGTGTCTGTGCCGTCAGGACGGCCAAGGGATGAAAATTGGTACGGGATTTTCTTTCGTTTGGCAACATCAATGAACATTTTTCCAAGAGCACGGTTGATCGCAGGCCCTGCGTGCAAGACCGGGCCCTTCCCCAAAGACACCTCACCCACGATACGCTTATCAATGCCCGGTGTATCTGATGCAAAACCCACGTCCACAGCGATGCCAACTTGGGGATTGATCCCATAAGCGCTGGTACGCGCTCCGCGCAAGCCCACTTCTTCTTGAACTGTCGAGACCCCGAAGAACCCGACATCTTTTCTTAATCTTTTTTTAGCGCTTAAAATCTTGATCACTTCAGAGACCACAAAAGCGCCTGTCTTATCGTCGCAGCCTTTGGAAGAAAAAATATTATTGCGCAATTCCATATAATTGGGAGCAAAGGACACCGCATCGCCCAGGGCCACGACCTTAAGCGCGTCTTCCCTGTCTTTGGCACCGATATCCACCCACAATTCTTTGATGGGCACACTTTTATTGCGGTCACACTCTTCCATCAGGTGGATAGGTTTCTTGCCAATAACACCATCGATCATTCCCTTTTCTGCCT
>CAYZLU010000207.1:0-4707 GCA_964479285.1 uncultured Planctomycetales bacterium
CCGCACGAATTTGGGCCTCTTCCAGCGGGACACTAACGTGTTATGGGACCTGGCGTCCCATGATGTGGCCATCATGAAATTCTTGTTGAATAAAATGCCGCGGCAGGTGTCAGCCACCGGACTGTCTTATTTTAAGAATGGATTAGAAAGCATTGTATATATGACGGCGTTTTTTGATTCCCATTCCATCGCGCATTTTCATTGGAGCTGGCTTTCACCGGTGAAGGTGCGCACGATCCTGCTTGGCGGGGACAAGAAAATGGTGCTCTACGATGACAACCAGCCCAGCGAGAAGGTCAAGATTTATGATAAAGGTGTCGGCATGGCCAATACCCGCAAACAACATGATCTTTTTATCAGTTATCGCAGCGGAGACGTGGTGGTCCCTAAATTGGAAAATACCGAAGGTTTAAAATTGGTCTGCGGAGATTTTATCCATTCGATCCATACCAAAAAAGCCCCGGTCTCCAATGCAGGTTTCAGCCTTGATGTCATCCGTATTCTGGAGGCGGCCCAGCAATCTTTAAAAAAGGGCGGCCAAAAAGTGAAAGTGGTTTGAGTTGAGCGCCATAAGCGTAACGGTACTGATATCAGCTTATAATGAAGAAGGTACAATCGCGGATGTTTTTCAACAGGCCTACCAGGAGCTGGAAAAACTGAAAGCAGATTATGAAATCATCCTTTGCGATGACGCCAGCCGCGATTCAACCAAGAAAATCATCGCGCAATTGTTGGATGCGTGCCCCCGGGCCCGTGCGATTTATCACCAGCACAATCAAGGGATGTTTAAGACCTTTGATGAGCTTTACCATGCCGCGGGCAAGGAGCTGGTGATTTTATTTCCCGGTGATGGACAATGGAGCCCGCACATATTGACGCAGGCCATTGAAGCCATGGCTGGGTGTGACGTGGTGGTGGCTGCCCGCCTTCAAAAGCAATATACCCTGTTCCGTAAAATTAATTCCTGGTTTTTTAACGAGCTCGTGCGGGTCTTTTTTGGTGTAGATTTGTATGACATAGGGGCTGTCAAATTAATCCGGCGCAGCCTGCTTCAAGGCATTTCTGTTGAAACCCAAGGCGCTTTTAGCGAGGCGGAGCGTTTGCTCAAGGCGCATAAGGCCGGTCATAAAATCGGGGTCATTTGGGTGCAGCACAATGAGCGAAGGGCTGGAAAGGCCGGCGGCGCCCGCCTTAAATATATTCTCCAGGCGCTTAAAGACCTGATCGTTTTTCGGTTCCGTTATTAAATAGATAATTCTTCCCCCTTGATGGGGGAGGATAGGTGGGGGTGAAAATAAAAAGGCCTTTATTGATAACTCCCCTCCCTAGCCCTCCCCACAAGGGGGAGGGAATCGTAAAGTGTATGATTGAAACTAAAAACATTTTAGTACTGGTGTTGATTGCTTTTGCCTTAAGCATACAGGTTTGGCTGATATCCATTTTTGCCCTGCAACATTTCCCTCCCATCAATAAGCTCACCCACAGCGTCTTTCCGGAATGGTGGTATATGGTCAACCCTGAACGGGACGCCTTTCATTTTCATGTTTTTATTTTTGCGGCATTGGGCCTGACGGCCGCGATTTTCTGGTGGCTCGGGCGTAAATTGGCCGATGCACGGCTGATGACAAATGCCCGCTGGTTTTTGGTACTGGAAATTATTTGGTCTTTCCTGCTGTTAAGCGCTGCGTTTAAAATGATTGTCTACGCCGAGCGTCCTCAATTGGCCACTGATCTGTTTTGGGTCATGGCCGTTTTAAGCGTGGTATGCAAGATATTCTTTATAGAACTTAGAGGCTTTTTGGCGGCCGCTTACCATTATTTGCACTCTGCATCATCCCGCCTGGTACATTGGGTAGATATCATTTTTCCTGCGCTTTTAGTGCTGGTATTTTATGTCCCCGACGCCCAGGGCGTGATGGCCCGTGATTTTATGGGGGAACAATTTCATCATTGGGACAGTGCGGTGATGGCCCCGGGATGGGCCTATTTAAGCGGCGGCGTGCTTAACGTGGATGTGATTTCCCAATATGGCCTGGGCCTGCCGATCCTGACTGCCAACTTGGCGAAATTTTGGGGAGGGTTCACCTACGCCAATGTTTTTAAGGTCTTGTTATGGGGCAGTATTATTTATTATTTAGGATGGTATTTTCTATTGCGTAATTGGTTTAAAAGCCCGGTCATCGCTGCGGCAGGGATATTGTTTGCCGTCAAGATCCAGATGTTCCACGCCAACACCTACCCGTTTATTTTTACCTATCCCAGCGACACTGTTTTTCGTAACGTCTTGGATGTGGTGTTCTTTGCGTTGATGCTGGGGCATTTAAAAAGCGGGAGGACGGCTTATCTCCTGGCCGCCTCCGCGGTATGCGGGGCGGCCATTTTTTATATGACGACCACCGGAATGTCGTTGACTTTAACGTGGTTTGCGTATCTGGCAGGCTTATTTGTTTTTCCAGACCTTCGCCGGAGGTCCTTAAAGACCGGTCAATCGTGGATGATGCTGTCCACTTGCCTGGCGGCCATTTTTTTTGCGGCCTTTGGCTGTTTTTGGTGGGCAGAAGGCCGGCATGTCTTCGCCGCTGAACTTTGGCGCAATATGCAGGAGTTTAACAATTATTTCTTAAGTGGATTTGGAGATATACTTTTGCAGCAGAATATCCCCGACCATAATTATCTGCCTTTACTGATGGGATTGCTGGTCCCGTTGGTTTATATGGCCACATTTCTGGTTGTGGCCAGCTTTTATTTTTACAAACAATGCCTGATGGAAGATTTATTGGCCGCTTTTATTGCTTTTTACGGTTTGACCCTTTATCACTATTATATGGCCCGTCCATCAGGGACCAGTGCTTACGGCATGGGGCTGCCCTATGCGTTTCTTTTGGCCTTCTGGCTAAAAAAGTTGACGCAAGCAATGCCCGGGCATGTGCGCCGTAATGTTGTTATGGCCTGCATCGTCATTGCCGCATACGCGTTGGTAACTACCCATAATTATGCAGCTTATCCGAATGTACTTAATGTTTCCCGTAACCCGTTGGTAGATCCTTTGGTCGTCAATCCTTTGCCCGATGGGAGATCGTATTTTAACCATTTGGTCAGCCAATTGCCCATGGACGGCCGTCTGCCATTAAATTCTTTAGGAGAAACAGATGAAAAATTGCTTAGCGAGAAAGATTTTGCTTCAGATGGTGATTTAGTAAAATATTACGCCCGGGAATTCGATTTTAGCTTGGATGCCCAACTCATTGATGCGTTAGTGCCTCCGGGGAGCAAGGTCGCTTTAGTCAGCAGTTTCGAAACCAAGATTTTAATGGACGCCAAACGCCAGCCGTTTTTTTATTATGTGCCGCTGGTCATTTCAAGGCCCATGCGCATGCGGACCATGGCAGTGACCGCGTTATACACCCAGGGCCATTTGCAAAGGGTCATAGACCAAATAGAGTCCCAGAAGCCGCCATATATTTTTATTGAACAGATTTTTTGCAAAGAAAACATCGATCTGGTCAATTATAAGGACGGGTCAGCTTTTTTACCGTTGATGCGCTACATCCACGCGCATTATGAGAGTTATCGTGAAGGGCATTTCCTGGCGGCGTTAAAAAGAAGACAGGGTACATGAAAATCAAAGATCATATTTTTCAACCCAGCATAAAACGCTCAATGATGTTGATGGCATTTGTGTCTCTGGTTGAGTCCACGCAGCTTTTGATTATCGTGATGCTTGTTTTTAGTTTTATTCCGATTCCACTGACAGATTTTGCCAAAGATTTATTCCCTTTTGTCCTGAATTCTGATGTGCATCCCAACCGGAGAATGTTCTTTTTACACCTTTGGGTGGGGGCAGGTCTTTTGGTCCATGCTGCGGGTCTGTGGTTTCTCAGAGGACGATTGGGTCAGGCCAGGACAGATGGTCTTTTGGGCCGATTGATCTTGGTGGATGGGGCCTGGCTAGTGATGCAATTATTCTTGGTATTTAAGATGATCGTTTATCCTCAGGCAGCCTGGGTCAAGCCCGTGTTTTATGTCAGCTTGGTGACATCTTTGTTGTCGCGGTTTTTTTGGGTTGAGGTCAACGCGTTTTTATTGAAAACCGATGAAATTCTGCTGCGCTGGTCTTCCCAAAAGAAGCTTCGTTGGGGATTAGATATTATTATCGTCCTTTTTATGGCACTCGCTTTGTGGATCGTTGACCAGCAACGCCTTTGGGCTGTGATCGACCTTGCTGGCAGCAGGGCCTTGGCTGACCAGGGTTGGATGGCGTTGAGCCCTTTGATTAAAAGCAGTTATGCTCAAGCGTTGCCTTTATTGATCGTTTTAAGTATGGCCTATTATGTTTTCTTTTATCTACTGTTGCGTCAATTATTCGGCAGTATATTATTGGCAGGCTGCGGGATGATATTAGCTGTCAAATGGCAATACTTCCATCTTGGAGTCGCCCCTGATATTTGGCAATTTCCTTTGAAAACGGTCGTGCCTTTGCTGCCGGATGTATTTTTTTGGTCATGCCTGTTGATGCATGTACGCCAAAAGCAAGGGAGAAGATGGCTTGGTTTGAGCTGCGTGGTTTTAGGCGCGTACATGGCGTATCATTTCCCGACGGGTATATGGCTGTGGATGGGATGGGCATCTTATTTGGCATTGATGAGAGAAAAACACGCGTGGTATTGGGCACCCTGGGGCCTGGCGTCAGGCCTTTGGCTTGTTTGT
>CAYZLU010000208.1:0-4678 GCA_964479285.1 uncultured Planctomycetales bacterium
TTCATCAAACCAACCCCGCCTTAAGCAAATCCTGCACGTCTAAAAGTCCTACCACCCGACCGGTCCGATCCACCACCGGAAGCTCATCAATTTTCTTAGTTTTCAACATGTCAAATGCCTGGGCTGCCAGCCTGTCCTTTACAATGGACGAAGGATTTTTAGTCATTACTTCAGACACCTTCTTTTGTAAAACAGCTGGGTCAGCTTCCAGATGGCGGCGCAGGTCCCCATCGGTGAAAATACCTAAAAGACGGTGCTTGCCGTCTACGACACATGCGCTCCCGCAACGTGCCTTTGTGATGGCCCATAAGACCTCTTTGACCGGGGTCGTGGCCGCGACCTTCGCAAAAAAACTTTCACGGCGCATGATATCTTCCACTTTTAACAAAAGCCGCCGCCCCAAACTCCCTCCGGGATGATACAACGCAAAATCTTCTTTCTTGAATTCTTTGCGGTCGATTAGGCAAGCAGCTAAGGCATCACCTAAGGCCATGGTCACGGTTGTTGATGCCATAGGCGCCAATCCCAATGGACAACCCTCGGATTTAACAGCCACGTTTAAAACAAGGTCCCCATGAGCACCCAGGGCAGATTTGGGATTACCCGTTATTGCAATGATACGCGCCCCTATCTTTCTCACCAAAGGCAGCAGGCGGACCGTCTCTTCGGTCTCACCGCTTTGAGAAATGACGATCATGATATCTTTTGCAGTGACCTGGCCTAGATCACCATGCACTGCCTCGGCACTGTGCAAAAAAATGCTGGGCGTACCGGTTGACGACATAGTGGCTGCCATCTTACGGGCAACTATGCCGGACTTACCCATGCCGCAGATGATGACCCGTCCGCTGCATTTAGCAATGGCATCTACCGCGGCCTCAAAACCATGGTCCAAACGGCGCATCATTGAATTAATGGCCTGGGCCTCAATAGTCAAAACCTCTTTAGCACGTTTGAGCATATTTAAACATTCTTAATTTTAGCTGTAATGTGGTCAATCGCCATCAAGTCCTTTAGCAAATTCTCCAAATTCTTTAATGGCAGCGTATTGGGCCCATCAGAAAGAGCTTGGGATGGATTTGGATGTGTTTCCAAAAATATGGCATCAACACCTGCCGCGACCGCGCAGCGGGCCAAAAGAGGTATATACTGGCTCTCTCCACCGGAAGATGTCCCAAGCCCGCCAGGCTTCTGCACGCTATGGGTGGCATCAAAAACAACCGGATAACCTGAGGCCCGCATAATCGGCAAAGACCTGAAATCAGAAACCAGATTGTTATAACCAAAAGAGACTCCCCTCTCTGTCAAAAGTAAATTCTGGTTACCTGCCTCTTGCATCTTTTTAACAATGCCGCTGATGTCCCAAGGGGCCATAAACTGGCCTTTTTTCACATTCACAATTTTTCCCGTCTTGGCCGCGGCCACGATCAAATCTGTCTGGCGGCATAAAAATGCCGGGATTTGAATGATGTCCAAAATCTCGCCTGCCATCTGTGCCTGGCTGACATCATGCACGTCAGATAAAATCGGGACCCCTACCTTGGATTTGATTTGTGAAAGTACTTTAAGCCCCTCATAAAGACCAGGGCCACGAAAAGAATTGATCGAGGTGCGGTTGGCTTTATCAAAACTAGCCTTAAAAACAAAGGGGACATGTAGCTTTGTTGTGATTTTCTTGATGGCTTCAGCGATTTTCAATGTGCCCTGCGGAGACTCGATCACACAAGGACCAGCAATCAGCACCAAAGGCCTCTTGCCCCCAAAAATCACCTTGTCATTGATTTTAACTTGTCGGACCATACCTGGGCTTTCTGTAGATCTTGCGGGGTATCTACTGCTATGGATTCAAAACTGGTTATTGTCGTTTTAATTTTTACACCGCGCTCGAGCACCCGCAGTTGCTCAAGTTCTTCAGCGGATTCCAAAACTCCTTTGGGCCAATCTTTGTACTGCATCAAAAAATCTTTACGGTAAGCATAAAGGCCCAAATGTTTATAATTCTTTGTCCCGTCAAAGGCATGTTTATTGCGATGATAGGGTATAGGTGATCTGGAAAAATACAAGGCATACCCTTGATCATCCACGACACACTTGACCACGTTAGGACTTAAAAAATCCTCCTCATTGACGATCTCTTTGATCACAGTCCCCATTACTGTTTGGGTGTCTTGCTTTAAAAGAACGGCAAGGGCATCAATGGTCCGGGAATCAATGAAAGGTTCATCACCCTGGATATTGACCACTATGTCTACCTTTAGACCTTTGACCGCCTCAGCAATGCGGTCAGAACCTGAAGGATGGTTGGGATCTGTCATGACCACCCGCGCCTTAAAATCCTGGGCTGCACTAAAAACTTCCCCATGGTCGCACGCAATCAAAACTTCATCAAGTTCCCGGCAAAGAACGGCCTTTTCCCAAACATGCCTGATCAACGGTTTTCCGTCAATCTTCGCCAGGACCTTGGCAGGAAAGCGCGTGGAGGCAAAACGCGCAGGAATGACCCCGATGGTTTTCATTTACTTCGCCCCAATCGCTTGTTTTAATTCATCCAACCCGACTGCTACCGCCCCCATTTTCCCAACCACAATCCCCGCTGCGTAATTGGCAATCTCGGCCGCCTGGGATTTGTCCGCGCCCGCAGCCAAGCAAAGCGCAAATACAGAAATGACCGTGTCACCGGCGCCTGAAACATCAAAGACCTGGCGCGCCATGGTGGGTATCGGAAAAGGCTTTTTATTGCGTTCAAACAGGTACATGCCATGTTCCCCTAAAGTAATCAGGATTGATTCAATACCCAGGTAGTTTAATAGCCCGCAACCATTGTTTTCAATGTCTTCTTTGTCATCGAGCTTTGTTGAACGTATCCCAAAAGCTTTTCGGGTTTCTTCTGAAATATTCTTTAATGCCGCTTCAGCTTCTTTTTTATTCGGAGTAATGCAGTTGACTTGTCCATACTCACGTAAATCTTCTGATTTTGGGTCTACCACCAACGGCAACTTATAGCGCAGCGCTAATTCATGCACATGGGCCAAAAGCCTTGTATCAATGACCCCCTTGCCGTAGTCAGAAATAATGACAGCCTGAAACTCCTTCAGGTGACGACGCAGAAAAGGAAATATTTTACCTTCTTTAATAAGATCCAGGCCTGTCTTACTTGGTTTTTCCCTGTCTAAACGGACAATCTGCTGATGCTGGGCAATGATGCGCGTCTTAAAAATCGTATCAATTGCACTATCTATAAAAATCCCTGTGGTACGAATGTGGCGTTTAACGAGTTCCCGTTTGAGAATATTACCTTCAATATCATCACCAATTTTACTTACCAGGGTGACATCAGCCCCCAAACTCGCTAAATTATTTGCGACATTCGCCGCGCCGCCAGGCGTAAAAAAGGACTCTTCTTGAAGGACAATAGGAACCGGAGCTTCTGGAGAGATACGCGATACGCTCCCCTTGATATACTGGTCAAGCACCACATCACCTATGACCAATAATCTTTTTCCCTTAAAATGCCGTATGATACTGTTGTATTTAGACATCTGTATTTTCAGTGGTATTAATTAACGAAGCGGCATTCTAACACAGTTTACTAGAGGCGTCAACTTGAAGGGAGAGTGGGATTACCATAAATTGTGACGAATCCAGGCATCCACTCTTTCAAGATCACTCCAGAGACTTCCATCATCATTTGATACGCATTGAGTCTCTGGACAAGACCTGTTTGTTGCACAGGTTGCCGGTCCATTTATTGTTTCGCAACCAGTAAGAACAATCAAAAGCATCAAAAACGGCAAATATTGACTATTTTTTAACATAATACCCCTCCTGAGTCCAAACTCATATTTGATATAAGATAGTATGCACTAAAAACATCCTAAAAACAAGCGGATGAGAGAATTTTCTATTAATTTTGTATATTCATCCACACCTTCATTTGATCAGGGCTCATAATGTGGCTGAGTTTTTGGTTCTCATCGTTAGTTAACTGCTCCCTTTGGATGTACATAGCCTTACCATCAATATCCCCTTTTTCCAAACTTAGCTGAAGGTCCCTTGCTTTCACTATATAATCTTCTATGATCGGCCGAATGTCATTAAGTTGGGACTGGGTCAATTTCATATTATCCGATATTTGCGACATGACATCTTTTGTTGATTTGGCGACAATCTCATCCACTGCTCCATTTGATGTGTCACCGCTATCAACGGGAAGATGCCGCTGTCCGCTCCTATTTGGAACTTCTTTGCCAGTTAGGTCTGACGTATCATCATTTTCATTATTGTTTAAAGTGTCCTGACCTGACGCTTGCGCAGGAATTGACGAAGAAACAAGGACACCGGAATCAGATGTGGATTGATCGGATCCTAGAGCAAAAATATGGGGCATTATCAAAAAAGATGCGCTGAACAATACCCCCGCGACCAGCTTCTTCATGACCATCCCTCTAGCCATAAGGCCGCTTGCATATCTATTAACTTTAATAGATCACACAAACGGCCTAAAAAATCTACCATCATGATTAATTTGAGCTAATGACTTGCACTTGGCTGATATCAGCAGCATTTGTATCATTGGCAGCCTTGGGACTGCCGATGGCTTCCGTTTGTCCCTTAATAGCCAAACTGCTGCCAAATAAACGATTAACATTCTCCATTGTATACGCCCAAGACCATTGAT
>CAYZLU010000209.1:0-4105 GCA_964479285.1 uncultured Planctomycetales bacterium
GATATTTATAAGATGTCGAGACCTGCGCCATCACTGGTTGAGTTAAACATCGCAGCTAATCTTATCAATGCAGGTAAAAAGGTCGTTATTTTAGCTGGTCGCGGGGCTTTAGATGCTCGTGAGGAGATTTTGAAATTGGCAGCCTTGACCCAGGGGGTAGTTATTAAAGCACTCTTAGGTAAAGCAGTGATTCCTGACGACAGCCTTTATACAACCGGAGGTATTGGCCTTCTCGGAACAGCCCCCTCTCAAGATGCCATGCAGGAATGTGATACATTGATTATGGTGGGGACAAGTTTTCCTTACTTAGAGTTCTATCCTAAACAAAAAGTCCGAACTGTACAGATAGATATTGACTCAGCCCGTATTGGCCTGCGGAATCAAGTGGAAGTAGGTTTGACTGGAGATTGTCGGGAGACATTACGGGCGTTGCTTGAATTATTGAAACAACAACAAGAAAAGAGTTTTCTAGAACAGTCTCAAGATCGCATGAAAAAATGGAATGAGTTTTTGCGGGTAGAAGGCACATGTAAGGACAAGCCGCTTAAACCACAAGTGGTGGCGTATCACTTAAGTACTCTAATAGATAGTAATTGCATTATATGCGCGGATACCGGTGTTGTTACTACATGGGCCGCGCGTCATATAATGATCCGCGGGGAGATGCAATTTTCCGTATCGGGTAATTTGTCTAGTATGGCCAACAGCCTGCCTTACGCTGTTGGTGCAGCGATGGCAAATCCAGGGCGCCAAGTTATATGTTTGTGCGGAGACGGTGGCTTTTCGATGCTGATGTGCGAGCTGGCCACCATAGCTAAATACCAGCTACCCGTTAAGATCATCATCTTTAAGAACAATATATTTGGCATGATCAAATGGGAACAGATTGTTTTTGAGGGTAATCCTGAATTTGGTGTAGAACTTCATCCAATTGATTTTGCGATGTTCGCGCGTTCCTGTGGAGTTGCCGGTTTTACTCTTGATGACCCGGCACAAGCTAAAGAAGTCATACGTCAAGCACTTAGTACGCTTGGTCCCGCAGTTATTGATGCAGTCATTGATCCTCATGAAGCACCAATGCCTGGGCATATCACTTCAGTTCAAGCGTGGCATTTCGCAGAAAGCATGGTGCGTGGAGAAAAAGACCGTTGGAATATAATAAAGACTGTCATTAAGAATAAAATGAGACGGGTATTATAGATTTTAAGGAGAAGACAGGCGTGATTTTTTGATTATGTCTGTCTTTTTTGTTTGTTAGTAAAAGGACGCATCGTGAAGAAATTTATAGAAAAAATAGTTAAAAAACAAATGCCTGTGGAATTGCCATTACGTTCAGAAATGTTTAGTTCTGAACAAATGAAACAGCATGGCAAAATGCTAGCGGGTTTACACCAATTAACTAAAAAACGTACTTCTCTCTCACTTTTAACAAGACTAACGGAAAACCAGAATATTCTGCTTGAAACCCATCGTTTACTTATTGCGGCGGTAAACGAAAAACGCCTGATTACACCTGGTGGGGAATGGCTGCTAGATAATTTTTATTTGATTGAAGAACAAATCCGTACGGCAAAGCGGCATCTACCGAAGAGTTACCATCGTCAACTGCCTTTTCTTATTAATGGTCCGTCAGCGGGTCTTCCACGTGTATACGATATTGCTTTGGAGATGATCGCACATGGTGATGGACGGGTAGACCCAGAAACTCTTAGCGGATTTATGGAGTCTTATCAGAAAGTCACGAGTTTAGACTTGGGTGAATTGTGGGCCATTCCGATCATGCTTCGTTTTGCCCTGATCGAGAACCTGCGTCGTAGTGCGACCAGTATCGCTTCTGTCAGGACCGATCAAGATTTGGCTGATTTTTGGGCGGATGAGATGTTCAAGATTTCCCAGAAAGATCCTAAAAATTTAATTTTGATAGTTGCGGATATGTCACGGTCAAAACCTCCTATGTCCAATGCGTTTGTCGCTGAACTGACACGCCGTCTCCAGGCACAGAGCCCATCATTGTCATTACCGCTGACGTGGATCAAACAGTGGCTTTCTGAAGAAGGATTAACTATAGAGCAAATGGTCCATTTAGGAAATCAGAATCAGGCAGCTAATCAGGTTTCTATCAGTAATAGTATTGGGAGTCTTCGTTTCTTGGGTGTCCAGGATTGGCGTGAATTCGTTGAATCGATGAGTGTTGTTGAAAATGCCCTGCGGGATGATCCTAGTCGGTTTTATCGTAAGATGGATTTTGCCACCAGGGATCGCTACCGTCATGTTATTGAAACAATAGCGAAAAGCGGTTTTCTATCTGAAGGTAACGTTGCAGAGAAAGCGATTCAATTGGCAAATGAAGCTGCGGCTAAAAATGGTGCCGATGATCGAAGATCACATGTCGGCTACTATTTAATTGACAAAGGACTGGTACAACTTAAAGAAGTAGCGGGGACACATTTTTCTGTCTCAGAGATTTTCAAAAAAATTGCAAAAAGTCGGGCATTGTTACTATATCTTGGTGCCATTGGCATTGTAACAATCTTTTTAGCCGGCGTTTTATTGACACATATAAATTCTAAGAACGTTCCTTATTGGGAAATTATCATCTTTGGTATTTTCTTAAGTTTGGCCCTTAGCCAACTGGCTTTAGAGTTGGTCAACGGTCTGGCAATGTCTATCGTAAGACCGCATTTGTTACCCCGTATGGATTTTTCTCAAGGGATTCCGGAAGAATTCCGGACCCTCACAGTTGTCCCTACAATGATCACAAGCATACAAAATATAGAGGACCTTATTGAGTCGTTGGAAGTAAGGTTCTTGGCAAATCGTGAAGAACACCTGCATTTTGGATTATTGACTGATTTTTTCGATGCCAATCAAGAAATATTGCCTCAGGACGCCTCATTATTAAAGCTGGTTCAAGAAAAAGTAGAAGAGCTTAATTCAAAATATAAAAAGGGAAGCCCTGACATTTTTTTTATTTTTCACCGGCCTCGACGCTGGAACATTCAAGAAGGAATGTGGATGGGGTACGAGCGTAAGAGAGGGAAATTAGCAGATTTAAACTGGCTTCTGCGTGGAGGACCTAGAGAGAATTTCTTACTGATCGTTGGTGATATATCCATTTTGAAAAAATTAAAATATATCATTACTTTAGATACCGATACTCAGCTTCCCCGTAATTGTGCCCGTCATCTTGTAGAAACCATGGCCCATCCATTGAATCGGGCCTGCGTAGATGTGCTCAAGCAATGTGTCACTGATGGTTATGGCATTCTTCAACCGCGGGTAAGCATGAGTCTGCCGGGTGGGAATCGTTCATATTATGCCCGTTTATTTGGGGGTGAGGCAGGGATAGATCCCTACACACGCACAGTTTCGGATGTTTACCAAGACGTATTTGGTGAAGGCTCATTTATTGGTAAAGGGATTTATGATTTGGATGTTTTTGAAAGCACTCTTAAAGGCCGTTTTCCTGAAGGGCAGATATTGAGCCACGATCTTTGGGAAGGCTGTTACGCACGTTCAGGGTTGTTAAGTGATGTGGAACTGTATGAGGACCATCCTTATCGTTACAGCGCAGATGTCAAGCGTCGCCACCGTTGGATACGCGGCGATTGGCAATTGGCAGGATGGCTATGGTCTCGTGTCCCGGCATCCGATGGTCGATTGCAGAAGAATACTTTATCCTTATTATCTCAATGGAAACTTTTTGATAATATGCGGCGTAGTCTCGTGCCTTTGTCATTGATTATTGTTTTATTGATGGGTTGGACAGTATTGTCTTCACCTTGTTATTGGACTGGTATTGTCATTGGAATTATTTTTATACCATCTTTGATCATTTCTGTTTTAGAGGCGTTCCACAAGTCAAAAGATATTTTGTTAGAGCAGCATTTAAAAACAATCTTAATTTCAACGGGTTGGCGTTTTTCCCAAAGGGTCTTCACACTGGTGTGCCTCCCGTATGAAACATATTTTAGCCTGGATGCGATTGTACGTACCGAAGTTAGGATGTTTATAACCCATAAGCGTCTTCTAGAGTGGAGCTTGTCTACAGATAAGGATGGCGATCGCACAGATTTAATGAGCATGTTTCATTTGATGTAAGTAG
>CAYZLU010000209.1:4115-4663 GCA_964479285.1 uncultured Planctomycetales bacterium
GCCCGCAATAACCATATTTTTTCTTATTTATTTAACGAAATCAGATCCATTAGCCTTTAGAGCCGCTGCACCAATTTTATTGTTATGGGGCATATCACCGGTGGTCGCTTGGTGGATCAGTTGTCCTTTGGTGAGGAGTAAAGCGAAGCTTGATTCCAACCAGATTCTTTTTCTTAGAAAACTTTTGCGAAAAACGTGGGGATTTTTTGAAGCTTTTGTCAGCCCAGAAGACAATTGGCTTCCTCCGGATAATTACCAGGAAAATCGTAGCGTAAAGATAGCCCACCGTACATCACCTACCAATATAGGTTTGGCGCTTTTAGCCAATTTGTCAGCATATGATTTTGGTTACATTACAGCTGGAAAATTAATCGAACGTACTCAAAATACTTTTCATACGATGGAAGGTTTGAGGCGTTACAAAGGGCATTTTTTTAATTGGTATGACACCCAGTCTTTACAGCCTCTGGTCCCAATATACATATCAACAGTGGATAGTGGAAACCTAGCAGGGCATCTTTTGACATTGGCCCCTGGATTGTTGGCTT
>CAYZLU010000210.1:0-4658 GCA_964479285.1 uncultured Planctomycetales bacterium
AGTTTGGAAGAAAGCTGTTATATTGGTCCCCATGCCTGTCAAGTAAGTGTGGTGCGACCATACAATAAAGGACAAAAAGCCTAAAAAGATGACGGAATATCTCATGAAATCAAATCCGCTG
Source organism: uncultured Planctomycetales bacterium (assembly GCA_964479285.1). Lineage (GTDB taxonomy): Bacteria > Omnitrophota > Gorgyraeia > Zapsychrales > Fredricksoniimonadaceae > JABDGZ01. The sequence continues at coordinate 122 of CAYZLU010000210.1, forward strand.
ATATTTTTTCGAGTATTGCAGGCAATGATTTCTGTGACTATCCCAAGGGCTGGAAGGATAATGACATAAACCTCAGGGTGCCCTAAAAACCAGAACAAATGTTGCCAAAGAAGTGCATTGCCTCCCCCGCTGGCATTATATACCTGGCCATTGACAAATAAACCGCTGGGTAAAAAGAAACTGCTCCCAAGCAAACGGTCAAACAATTGCAAAAATGCCGCCCCTTCAAGCGGAGGGAAAGCCAAAAGTAATAAAAACGCTGTGATCAACTGGGCCCAAACAAAAAAAGGCAGGCGTTCAAATGTCATTCCAGGAGCGCGTAATTGAAAAATAGTGACGATAAAGTTTAAAGAAGACAGGAGCGAAGAAATAATAATAATGAACATGCTAAAGAGCCAGATAGTCTGGCCGTCATGGGCAATATCTGACAAGGGCGGATATGCAGTCCAACCATTGCCTGTCGGGCCTCCAGGCAAAAAGAAGCTGGAAAGCATCAGCATACCACCAGCAAAAAATAACCAATAGCTGAACATGTTCAGCCTTGGAAAAGCCATGTCCTTGGCCCCGATTTGCAAAGGGATAAGATAATTACCAAAAACCGCAAAGCCCAAGGGAACTACGCCCAGGAAAACCATGATCGTCCCATGCATGGCCCCCAATTGATTGTAAAATTCAGGAAGCATCACCCCGCCTGGCATATTATGCTCGCCAAATATCTTCCCTATAAAAGGCATCGGCTGGCCTGGGTAAGCCAATTGCCAGCGCATGAGCATGACCAAGCAAAAACCAAAAAGCAAAAAAAACAAGCTCATGAACAGGTATTGGATTCCGATGGTTTTATGGTCGGTTGAAAAAATATATTTACGGACAAAGGATTCGTGGTGGGCGGAATCGTGATGAGACGGACCGTGCTGCGTACTGCTCATAAAAATTATTCTCCGGATGAAATTTATAAAGACCTTAGAACTATAGCACAAATTTCTAAAAGATAAATTTTATTATGAAATTATTTTGATTGAAGATTTTTTTAAAAATAATCAATGGAGAGAATTTTTTGCTCTTTTGCGAAAGTTTAGAAACATTATCCCAAACCCCGTCAATACAGCAACAATCACCGCCAATAAAGCAAAAACAGCGTAATTATACCCCTGAGTGAGGGGGGAAGTAGGATCGCCAAAACAAACCGCACAAAAAACCATTTTACAAGGCCTTCATTTTTTTAATAAATTGGACGCAATAAACAATCAAACCCACCGTGATTGCAAACGAACAATATCCCCAGGCCGTATAGTCATGGCCCATGGTCCAAACACCAAAAACCATACACAATATTATTGAAATGACTATCAAAAGAAGATGAATATTTTTAATGCCCATAAGATAACCCTCCATCTGCATTTATTTTAGCACTATTGAGGGCCAGCGAAAGTAAAATCTATTTTTTGAGTTGAGTCATCGCTGACCGTCACCGTCGCCGTCTTGGTCCCTAATTTTTCGTGCCAGGCTTCAATCTGGTAAGTCCCGGGAGGCACATTCTTAATTTCAAATTTACCGTCCTGTCCTGTCACAGTAAAGAATGGATGCGCCATGACCGCCATCCATGCCTGCATCCATGGATGGACATCACACCTGATAGGAAACATAAATTCCGGTTTATCAAAAGTTGCCTGCATCTCCTTGCGGAAATCCGGCATGGAAGCGTTAAATTCAGGATTGATTTTGCACATGGCATGGACATTGTGCAAGGTACCATCAGGATTAAGGAATTTGACCTTCTGCCCTGTCATGACGCCGATCACATGAGGAGAATAATTACAACCTGCCTGGCTGATCACTGCAGTTTCTGCGGGGGCTGGATAATCAGTTTTAGTCAAACCGCTTTTGATATACACAAACACATCACCCAAACTATTATTGTCGCCCACAATGATCGATCGCGAATGAACATTGCCTTTATTGACCGCGTAACAAACAGGATCAGCATCCATGTGGATCAGCTTTGTATGAGGCGCCGTACCATCGAATTTGACAGTTCCCATAATAGTGCCGGCAAAAGCAGGCACGCAAAGAGTGAGGCCAAAAACAAATCCCAATTTTTTCAACATGCTTGATTATAACATAGCAGCCGTTTGCCCTGATGTTTTATTTTCCAAAAATCCGCGTAAATCCCCCAGTGGTTGGATGCTAATAACAACAGGTAGAAAACCATCAGCACTTTGATACTGTTGAAGCATGGCATGATCCATGTGAAATTGTATCCCTTCACCTGAATCTTGAGTTTGTAAATTCATATTGGCAGGGGTTAAGTCGATACCACCATTTTGATCTTTATCTAGATTGAAAGAATTTTGAGCGTGATCAGCTTTTTCTGTTGGCATAGCTTCTCCATTAGGAAGGCGGATTGCAATGAGCCTTTGCTCTTTATTTCTAATGCGATAAAAACCTCCGATTGAAATTTCTTGTGCGTAAAGACCTTCTTCGTTCTTGTCACCAGACTCTTTCCATTCGTAAACATTCATGTTATGATTCAGATCCGAATAAAGTGCGTAGGGAATTCCTTGAGGTATGAAAGGTATGGCATCCAAAGCAGAACGTTCCGTATTGAGCACAACATCAATGCCTAACGCCCTTCCTCGCTCTATTTTCTTTTTTGCCAAGCTTACAAGCACCTTGTAAACATTAGGATTGCCATAAAGCGGTTCTATATTGACCACAAAAGAGCCATTGCTCCTTTTTTCTAATTTAATCATACATCTGCTTCTTAACAAAGCTTCTCTCATGGGCATTGCGAGCATTTTAATGCCAGATAAATCAATGTAAGAAACCAAGCTGCGGATAGTCCCGCCGGTATAATCATACGCATGGCAGGAATAATACCCATACCCTTTGCCGCTAAATAAAAGTTTCCAGAAGTCAGCCGTTTCTTCGACTTGAAAATCACCTTTAAGAGGAGCAAAAAAAAGTGCTTTTTGAATATTTTCTAATTCGTTATGTAGAAAGTTAAGGTTCTCAAGACCAAATTTTTGAAAACCCCCTGTGATTATCAACAAAGATTTATTGATTTTTTCTTTTGTTCCCTCAATCGGCATATCATTGGCAGATGCTATTTCCGTCAATGAACTAAAGCCTTCCTGCAATTCCGCCAGGCCTTCTTTCTGTACAGCAGTTGCTTCTGGCAGCAAATTCTCTGGATTAACGTGAGGATGTCCAAATAGCTGATTAACAAAGGCAAATTTTTCATCTTGAATGACGAGATGATTGATAAAATCCTGAATGCAACGCTTAAAATACTCCTCGGCAGCGGTCACATCCACCATGTTATCTACCGTAACGGTTTCTTGATGGCCCTCCCGCCACCAGGCAGCCACCTTGGGACCGGCCCACAGATCAAATTCATCAGAAAATTTATGTTCTTCAAATTTTCCATTTGCCTGGGCCACCAGTGATGAAGACAACCGTTGAAGCTCATTCATATATCCCAACTTTTTTAAATTTGTCGCCAGGGTCACAAAACTGTCCACATATTCAGGATGGATGGCCAAAAGATCATCGATATAGCTTTCGGCAATATAAACCTGCCCGCCTTCTTTTAAAATGCCCCTAAAAGCGCTTCTTAAACATGCCTGAAGTTTTAAAATAATGGTCATTGGATCTGTTCCCAAACTGTTAATAAGCTCTTTGGTAAGCAAATCATTCCTTTCTATAATTAAGACATAACTTAACGCTTTGATAAAATTATCCGCTCCTACTTTTTCCAAGGATCCCATAAGTGTTTGGTTTTGCAGTCGCTTTGACGATTCAAACTGTCGAATAAAATGGACTATGGTTCTCATGCTCTCTCTTTTTCCATTGATCTTTGGCCTGTTTATCATCAAGCGCAGTTTAGCTGCCAGACTGGCAGCCCCTATCAGATCTTTAAAATGAAGATCTAACTCTAAAGGAGCCACGGTAAGCGATATATAGTCCGAAGCGTTCAATTCTTGTGTCCAGCCGGTCGAGTAAAGTTGACCTATATGAAATAAGAACAATTCCTCATCCCCAATTTTTTCGGCCAACTTATCAATTTCCTGGCAGATATTCTGAATGAAAGGACCCACCTCTTCAACTGCATCAGGGAGATCCGTATTTGTGATTATCTGCGCATAGATGTCTTCGTAATTAGAAGAACCATCACTATGTTTCATTAAAACAATAATTGCTCTGATTATAGAAGTAAAAAATTGCAGCTTATACGCGGCTTTCTCTTTTTTATTTTTGAGAGGATTTACTTTTAGAAGCATAGTAGTTTGCAAAGCTACTTTAGAGATGGTAAGACCTTCCTCAAAACCTTTTTCAGCTAACAAATTAACTACGGTTCCCATGGCACTGATCACAGCATTTTCTTCCTTAAAAGCTAAAAAACTCCGTTGGAAAAGCCCAAGGACAAGATTGTAATCTTCTATATTTTTTAATTTGGACTGGTCCAATAGTGTATTAAGTAATTGTAATGCCTTATATCGGTTTTTGGGTGTCTTTATCTTCCTAAAAATAGAATCAG
>CAYZLU010000211.1:0-4657 GCA_964479285.1 uncultured Planctomycetales bacterium
CAGGTGGTCAAGAGTGCCCGTGTCATGAAGAAATCCGTGGCCTATTTGACACCTTTCATTGAAAAAGGCAAAAAAGAAGATGCCAAGGTCGCGGGCACGGTGGTGATGGCGACCGTCAAAGGCGACGTGCATGATATCGGCAAGAATATTGTGGGGGTGGTCCTTGCGTGCAATGGTTTTAAAATCATTGATTTGGGCGTCATGGTGGCCTGTGAAAAAATCCTGCAAGAAGCGAAGCTCCACAAGGCAGATATGATCGGTTTGTCGGGGCTCATTACGCCTTCCCTCGATGAAATGGTCCACGTTGCCTCTGAAATGCAGCGCCAGGGTTTCACGCTGCCATTGTTAATCGGCGGGGCCACCACCTCACCTGCACACACGGCCGTTAAAATTGTCCCTGCTTATAAAGGCCCTGTCATCCATAGTAAAGACGCTTCCAGATGTGTGGGGGTCTGCCGTTCTTTGATGGATCCCCAGTTAAAAAATGGCCTGATTGAAAAATCACGGACAGAATATGCTGACCTTAGCCGGGAGTATTTAAGCCGCCAATCTGCCAAGACCTTTGTCCCCATCGAAAAAGCCCGCCAAAAGGCCCTCCAAACAGATTGGAAACAATCAGATATAACCAAACCGTCTTTTTTGGGGACACGGACCTTTAAAAATTTTGATTTAAATTTGATCCGTGCGCGCATTGATTGGTCACCTTTTTTCATGACATGGGAACTTAAAGGCAAGTTCCCCCAAATTTTCAAAGACCCCAATTTCGGCGATGAAGCCAAACGCGTCTTTGATGATGCCAATGTGCTTTTGGATGAAATCATTGCTAAAAAACTTCTTCAAGCCAATGCGGTCATCGGTTTTTTCCCCGCCAATTCCGTTGCGGATGACATTGAAATATACGCCGATGAAGACAGGCAAAAAGTATTGGAGGTCTTTTATAATTTACGCCAGCAAATCATCGTGCGGGAAGACCAGCCTCTTTTATCCAACGCGGACTATATCGCGCCAAAACAATCAAAGATCAAAGATTATATTGGTGCTTTTGCCTTGACGGCCGGCATTGGTTTAGATGAACTTACGGCACTGTACGAAGCGGACCTGGATGATTATAAAAGTATCATGGCCAAAGCCGTGGCTGACCGTTTGGCAGAAGCTTTTACGGAACTCATGCACGAAAAGGTCCGACGCGAACTCTGGGGATATGCTCAAGGGGAAAATTTGACCGACGAACAAATTATTTTAGGCACCTATAGGGGCATCCGTCCAGCGCCAGGCTACCCTGCCTGCCCCGACCATACTGAAAAAGCAACACTTTTTAAATTGCTAAATGCTACATCCAATACAGGCATTCAACTAACGGAAACTTTTGCCATGCATCCAACTGCTGCTGTCTGCGGCCTTTTCATGGCCCATCCGCATTCCAAATATTTTGCCATTGGCAAAATCGCCCAGGACCAAATCAAGGACTATGCAAGACGTAAAAAGATGACTGAACAAGAAGCAGAAAAATGGCTGGGGCCAAATTTGGGGTATTAAAAACGCTTATATTTCATTCCTGAACATAAATTTCTTTTCCTAAAAGAGCAACTTCACACTTTTTAAGTTCCTTCCCCAAATAAGCAGCATGGTCTTTTCTATTAAACCAGTTAAGCTGGTGCTTCTTTTCATACTCAAAAATGGTAAAGTAAAGGTCCTGCGCCTTTCGACCACGAAAAACTTTTATGATCATATGCTTCTTATCGCAAATGGCCACTTCAATTAAGGACGTCTCAACCTCACAGCGAATAAGGACATAGGCCCCTGTTGGGTCCCGGCGAAAATGTTTGATGGGATCATAAACAGGACATTCGATGACTTCCAAGTCGGGAGATATCATCTGCTTTTGCCAAACGTAATCTTTCATTTATATTTCCTTATTAAAATCTCCGGAAATCTTCGCGAATTCCAGTTGATCAGCCATCGTCCAAGTATGAAGGGCCATAACGCATTGCTTTCATCAAATTTTGAAAAAGATAATATATCAGAAAATGATGGTGTGGGGCAAATTTTCTTTATGCGTTGGATCACAGGACAGGGCACGCAGGTCGGTACACGCGCGGGCATAGGTTGGGGTGGTAGAAAATAGAGGGTGCTTTAAAGACGAAACTAATTGCATGGCAAGGATTAAAAGCACGGCGAGTATAAGAGCCATTTTAAGGCGATTTTGGAAAAATATGACCCATTTTGTCCCCCAAAAAACCCAAAGAGCCAATCCACTATAGAGTGCCGGTTGGAAATGCCGTTGCCACATAAAAGGATGCAGAAAGAAAAAATGGAAACTGTAGCCTGCAAGGCACAACAGTACCATAATGCTGGTCCATCGGCCCCGGGGAGAGACCAGCCCAGTTGAATTTTTTAAATAAAATAAACTGGCCCCTGCCATTAAAATGGCCCCCCAAGAAAGTATGATATTTTTGATTTTGGTCCCCGTAGAGTAATGAGACCATTCCAGGTCGGGAGATGAAAACCTGTCCATCCAATGGACCTGATGGGAAAAAACCTGGGGCAAAGGTTTGTGTTTCGACAGCATGCTGGAAAACCACGCCAACTGACCTTCGAGCCAGCTATGAATTGTATGCGTGTCTAATCTAAAGCAGGTAAAAATCAACCATAAAATGGCAGGCAGTATAAATACCCCTAATAAACCGAGAAGTTGGGTGAGAGTTTTTTTAACGGGAAAATTCTTGGCTAAAACATCGCCCAAGAGGACCGCGCAAACCAGCGGCAAATAGATAAGTTTCCCGTGCCAGACAGCCAGTCCAAAAATAAAAGCGCTCAAAAATGGCCACCGGGAAATGAACATCAGCCCCCATCCAACAAGAAGTATGGAATTTAATTCGCCAAGGTCATACATGAACCCGAACCAATACGGCATGGCCAATGGCGTTGTGATTGTTACGGCCCATAGCATTGCTGAGGTCAAGAAGGCCGTTAAAATAGAAAACCCTTCTCGATAAAAAAAATACACGCCTAAAGCCAAAAACAGGGCCCACGAGAAGAACGCGCAGCTGATTCGAGAGGCAAGCATCGTATGCCCGATTTTCCAGCCTAATCCTCCTGGCCATGTGACTGCGGCCCCGCTGCTGTACACATAACCATACCGGTCATTTTTATAACTTAAAGAAGTAAGGAATGAATCGCTGGCCTGTACATTGGCGACTTCATCTGTATAAAATGAACCCAGGGTGTCCGCAAAGAAAATCATTTGATGCCAGGCAAGGAGAGACGATAGGATGGCGAGGCTCAGGAAAAGATGGCGGGACCAAGCGTTCATGGCGCCCTTTTACGGGCCAATACGGCCAAATTCAATGCGTACTGGTAATTCGAATTTCTCATCCTCAAATCCAATTTACGTAAGAAATTCTTAGGGGCCAAAGGAAATGGTATGGTGTGTATCCCTTCACAACGAAGTATTTCCATGTCTAATCCCGTGAGCCACTCTTTTAATTGGGACGGCAAGACCCAATTTTCATAACCTTGATAATGTTGCCGCAGCCGCAGGGATTGGGCCAGGTGCAAAAGCCACTGCCAGTTTTTATTGGGGACGGAAATGGCCAAAAATCCTCCTGGCGTAAGGACTTTGACCAGCTCACCGGTGGCCTTATACGGATCAGGGGTATGTTCGATGACTTCGGAACAGACCACTATATCAAATTTTTGTTCCTTGAAATCGTGAGATAACGCCATGATGTTGGCGACCTGGCAGTGAATGCGGGGTTCTTTTTGGGCGAGTTTCTGGATTAAATTGGGGGAAATATCACAGGCGTGTAATTTTGAGGGGTGGTATTTCATGATGGCCTGTGAAAATAATCCAAGACCACAGCCCATATCTAAACAGGTTTTTCCCTCGATATTGCTTTCACCCAAAAAGTCATTGATAAGGACTTCGATCCTGCGGTTTTCATCATAATGGGAAATGACATGCTCCCACTCATTACTGATACGGTCATAGGCCAATTCCTTCTGGAATGGGGAAGTCCCAAAATCATCCTTCATTGAACCCCTCTTTTCGATCGACCAGATACAGTGGGCGGTTTTTGACTTCTTCGAAAATCTTACCGATGTAGATCCCTATAATTCCGATGATGATCAATATAAACCCACCCAGGATGGCCAATAAACAGATGATGGAGGCCCAGCCCGGGAACCGTATATGAGTAAAGAAGAATATATAAAAAGCATAAAAAAGGTACAAAAATCCAAGGGCTGCGATCGAAAAACCGATGACCACCCCCAGATAAAGCGGGACTGTCGAGAAAGAGGTGATGGCATCAATTGAAAGTAAAACTGACCTGGCAAGATTGTATTTTGTTTCGCCATGCAGACGTTTATCTTCCTGGTATTTTATTCCCGTCGTTTTATAACCAGCCCAATAAATGATGCCCCGTAAAAAACGGCTTTTTTCTGGGAATTTTCGAAGTTCAACGACTATTTTTCTATCCAGAAGGCGAAAATCAGCACTGTCCTGGGGAATGTTTAATTTGGTCATCGCCCGAAAAATTTTATAAAATAACCGCGAAAAATTCCTTTTTAGAAAAGGGGTTGATGGGTCAGGCTCCCGGATTGTATAGACGTTCTCAAACCCTTCACGCCATTTGTCAATGAGGGCAGGGATCAC
>CAYZLU010000212.1:0-4647 GCA_964479285.1 uncultured Planctomycetales bacterium
AAAGCAGCAGTTAAATGTCGTCAAGGATTTACTCTCGTTGAACTCTTATTGGGGTTGGCGATTGCCGCGCTTGTTGGAATATGTGTTTACAATATGTTTTGGTCTGCCATGAAGTTAGATGATAAAATGCGGCGGGTCCATGATACTTATATGGAGTTGCTCATGGCGGACCAGGGTTTGACCCATGATTTGGAAAATGCCATCAGCCTTGATTTATCTGCCAGTTACCCGGATTCGATCATTTTTGATGGCCAAAAAGAACAAATTTCATTTATAACACAGACACCAAGGGGCATCAAACGCGTGCGTTATTATAGTGGATTACCAAACCAGGATTCTGTCATAAAATCGATGATTGGGCGAGTGGTCAATTCTTCCAGCGGTAAAACCAATTACTCAAAAGGTTCTTTGCCTATTGAATTTTTGATGCGTCAGGAAAGCAGTTTGTCTGATTGGTTGAATGAAACTACCAATGACACAACCACTCAAGTTGTGGCTGCAGGATTAAAAAAAGAAAGTTTCAGTTGCCAGTATGCTCCTTTTGTGAAAGATTTACATACAAGTGGCCCCAAGGGAATAGATTATAAAGATGCCTGGGACGACAAGGGGCTCCCTTTGGCGGTATCGTGCAGTTTTATTTTGTACGATCCAAAAAATACCCAAGAAGGGCTTATGTTTAAACGTGACATATTTTTGGCCCCGGTGCCAAATTATCATAATGAACAATAAAGGGGTCGTTTTAATTATGGTATTGTGGGTATTGCTGGTTTTATCTTTAATTGCTTGGGGTTTAGGCAGGCGGTCATCCCTGGAAGTGTCTGTGGTTGAAACGTACAGAGGAAAATTGCGCAGCTATGCTGCCGCGCGCGCGGGGATCAATAATGTACTTGATCTTTTGCAGAGATCATCTTCTCCCAAAGATACTTTATATGCGACTGGGATCAGTATCGATCCAACCAAAAGCCCCGAGGACATCTTTTCACATATAGATGTTGGTAAGGATGCTTACGCGATCGTACAGTGGCCTGCCAGGAATTTTAGTTCAGGAGACATGCATTTAGAATATGGATTAAGGGATGAAGCAGGGCGCATCAACGTCAATGCGGTCGGCATAGCCAATTATCAAATTTTAAGCGCCCTATTGCAGCTTAAAGGCCTGTCACATTCAGATGCAGACAAGTTGGCGTTGGCCATTGTCAATTATACTGGAATCAACGCTTCAGTGAGCGGTAACAATTCCTTTATGAGTCTCAATGATTCGGTATTAAAACCAAAAAACAGGCACTATGAAAATATCCTGGAATTGTTGGAAGTTGATGGCATGACGCAGGAGATTTTTGATAAAATAAAGGATGATGTAACAGTTTATGGAGATTCCCAAAATGGATTATGGATCAACACAGATACAGCCAATGATGATGTGATCCAGGCAGTAGCTAATGCGGCGGCCCGCATTAATCCAACTATCAATCCGGCGGACATTATTGCCCAAGCATATACAATCCGTGATGGCGCTGATGGCCAATCTTTCACAGCAGATGACGGTGTAGGATCTATTGCCAGTGTCAATGATCCAAATTGGCCGGCAGCTTTACAGGAGGGGAATTCTAATTATTATCGGGCACGGGTGGTCGGTGTCGACGGAATGAGTGGTACACGCACAGTATTAGAAGCAGTCATTCATCACACACAAGGGGCCCCGGGAGACATTATCTCCTGGCAAAGGGATTAAAATACTGATGAAGTCAAATGTGGTTTTTGCTATAAGTGAAGGGATGATCAAATTCCTGCAGGTGTCAGGCACGCAAAAAAAGCTGGTGACTGCGGTGGATCTGGTCAATACCGACAAACAAAGTGATGACCAGATCAGTCAAACGTTAAGTGCCTTTATCAAGCTGCGGAAATTAAATTTTGCTGAAAGCAGGGTGACTGTATTGCTCCCGCGCTCTTGGGCGATTTTGCGTTATATGGTGTTTCCTTCGCACAAGGAAGATGAAATCCGTTCCATGATTGATTTGCAGGTAGGCAGCCGTATTCCTTATGTCAGGGAAGAAGTTGAAATAGATTTTCAGGTCTTGTCTAAAACAGCAGATGGTTATGCAAAAGTCGCGGTGGTCATTATTCCTCAAGATATCGCCATGCGTTATTGGAAGGTCTTCTCAGATGCGAAGGTCCCTGTCCATGGCATTTCGATCACTTCTATAGGTCTATGGTTGTTGTACCAGCAGCAGCCAGATTTATCTGACAAGCCGGGTGCCATTTTCGATTTGGATGTCGATCATTGTGAAATTTGTTTATGTTATAAAGCGCATTGGTTGACTTCTAGGGAAATACCCATAGGGTTTGTGCAGATGCAAAAGGACGGGTATGCTGAAATCCTAAAACAATGGGAATTGACACAAAACAATACTAGCGGTGAGAAATTGACCGGAGCCGTAGAGTCGGTTTATTTGGTAAGCACTGCCAATCGGGCATATGCGCTCGGGATTGAAATGGCAAAGATGCAGGATGATTTGACGATTAAAGAGGTCCTTTTGACCCAGACCTTGGCGACCGCTCGAGGTGTGCAATGGCCTAAATTAATGACAGATGATGGGGTATCGGTGGCTTCTTTGGCTGGCATTGCTTTCAGTGCCCAAAAGCCCCCCATTGATTTAATTCCGAGGTCAGTAAGAAAGGCCCAGGAGCAGCGTGCTTACCAACGTCAGTTGGTTTTTCTGGGTTTTTGGGTCGTGGTTGCTCTGATTTCTTTAGGATTAGCGTTTGGGATGGGATATTTTAGAAAGAATTTACAGTTGACGCATTTAGAAGACCAGCTTGATGCTGCCAAACACGAGGCTTTTAAGGTCCAGGGCCAATTGCAGAGAATTTATGATATTGAAGCCATGATCAAGGGACGGTTGATCTTTTCTGATTTGGCCCGTGAAATTTACCGGTTACTGCCGGCCCAAGTTTATTTGGTGAATATCACTATCAGCGACAGGCAGACCTTGTCGTTTGAGGGGGTGTCTTCTAATTCCATAGAAATCAATCAATTTCAAAAAGATATGGTTGAATCACCATCTTTTTCTAATGTAAGCCTTGATTATGTCAATAAAAGGGTGACCCAGCAGGGTGAAGTCGATTATTTTAAAATCACGTGCACGCTTAATCCTATAAACGGTCAAAAATGATGAAACTTAATTTGCGTGAAATCCGTATTATGGTTATTGCCCTGGGATTGATTATTTTCTTTATTGTTTATAAGATTATTATCAATCCCATTCATGAAGGGTCTATTGATATTAATGACCGGCTGCTCCTGGACCAAGAACAACTCATTAAGGCAAACCAGTTGGTTGCCCAAAAGGCCCAAATAGAAGCCAGGTATAAGAAGCTGGTGGGCCTTATTGGCGTGGTTGACTCAGAAGAAGCGCAGGTGCCGACAATCATTTCCAAAATTGAAGCATCTGCCCGCGAGAGTAATATCCATATAGCCAATATACAGCCCCAAAAATCTGCTGTTCAAAAAGAGGCCAAATTCTTGGCTGTTGAATTGGAAATTGACGGACAATGGCTTGATATAGTGCATTTTCTTTATTTGCTTCAACGGCAGCCGAATTTCTATTTTATAAATGAGCTTAATTTGGAAAAATATTCCGGTGCGATCAATTCTCTACGTGGCCGTATTGTTATATCCCGCATGTGTTTAGTCAATCCTTAAAGCCCCTCCCACACAAAAGTGGCAAAAGTCAAAAAAATGGTATATATTTACTTTAATGTTAAAAAATAAAGATTTAAGGGCTAATATAGCTCTAGGGATTGTTTTTGCTTTTTTGGTCAATACGTTGGGGTATTTACCATTAGCTAAAGCCGAAGCATTCTATTTGCCCGCAACAGGGCAGATGGTGGCTTTAAGTCCTGCTTTTAGCCCTGCTGTTCTTAAAGGAATCAAATTAGACCCGAACAATCCTTTCCGATTTCATTTCTTTGTAGATAAAGGTGACAGTCAATTAAAACGAGACGATTTAAAGAATGAGTCTGCAAAGCTAATCAAATATTTTCTTGCCTCTTTGACCATTCCTGAAAAAGACCTTTGGGTCAATCTTTCACCCTATGAAAAAGACCGTATAGTGCCCCAAAAATTCGGCCAAACAGAAATGGGGCGTGACTTGTTGGCCCAGGACTACCTTTTAAAACAAATCACCGCTTCATTGATTTATCCTGAAAGCCGATTGGGTAAGGAGTTTTGGCAGAAAGTCTATGCCCAAGCCCAGGCCAAATACGGCACAACGAATATTCCCATTAATACATTCAATAAAGTCTGGATAGTCCCTGAGAAGGCGGTGGTCTATGAAAACGGCGGGACTGCTTTTGTGCTGGAAAACCATTTAAAGGTGATGTTGGAAGAAGATTATCTTTCACTTGAAAAACATGGCATGATTAACGCATTGCCTTTGGCTACCCGCAACGACGTGGCCTCAGTAGGGGCTAATATCATCCGCACTATAGTCATCCCAGCCTTGACCAAGGAAGTCAATACTGGCAAGAATTTTGCCCAACTGCGTCAAGTCTTCTACTCGCTCATTCTAGCCACATGGTACAAAAAGAAGGTAAAGGACAGTATCCTTAATAAAGTCTATGCCAACCGAAATAGGATTATAGGGG
>CAYZLU010000213.1:0-4643 GCA_964479285.1 uncultured Planctomycetales bacterium
CATGGAATCTCATCGCCAGATGGGTCGTGTGGAGAAGCCGGCCAGTTTTCGTAATTTAAGAAGAGACATTGCCCGTATTTTAACGGTCTTAAACGAACGCCGAATTTCTGATAAAAGTAATGCTAAAGAAAGAAAAGTCAATGGAAAATAGAGTCAACCGCCGAAGATTTTTGACGGCTGTGGTCGTCAGCGATAAAATGGACAAGACCCGTGTCGTCCAAGTCCAAAAAGTCCGCAAGCATAGCAAGTATGAAAAACAGGTGCGTAATATTGTTAAATACAAGGCACATGATGAAAAAAATGCCGCCAAGACTGGTGATGTCGTGCGTATTATGGAAACGCGGCCTTTATCGAAAGACAAACGCTGGATCATCAGCGAAATAGTAGGGTCTAAGGGTTAAAAAGGAATATTCCCTCGTATGTCGGTACGTTAGGGACGTGCTATTGGGAATTGGAGAGATCGATGATACAATTAAAGACAATTTTGGATGTGGCGGACAATACCGGGGCACGTAAAGCGTCACTGATTGGGGTTTTAAAAGCCAAAGGAAAAATGTGGGCCAAGGTCGGGGACATTGTTAAAGTCAATGTCAAGGAAAGCACTCCAGATGCTGTTGTTAAAAAAGGCAGCATGGCCAAAGGCATTATCGTGCGCACGAAAAAATCCATCCGACGTCAAGACGGCACCTACGTTCGTTTTGACAGCAACGCGGTGGTCATTATAGATGACGCAGGTAATCCCAAGGGCACACGTGTTTTCGGGCCAGTGGCCCGTGAGTTGCGTAATATGGATTACATGAAAATAATTTCTTTAGCACCTGAGGTGGTTTAATATGCTTCGTATTCGTCGAGATGATACAGTGATGGTGATGGCGGGCAAAGACAAGGGGAAAACAGGCAAGGTGGTCCGTGTCATGCCAAAGGCCAACAAAGCAGTCATTGAAAATATTAATGTGGTCAAGAAATCCGTCAAAAAAAGTGATACCTATCCCCAGGGAGGGTATGTTGAGTTGGAAAAACCGGTGGCGATGGCGAATTTAATGCTGATAGACAAAAAATCAAATAAGCCGACCCGTTTTATAGTGAAAGTCTTAAAAGACGGAACAAAAGAGCGCATCGCGCTTGCGAGTAAAGAAACAATATAGTTTTTATGTCATTCCCGAATGCTTCTGTCGGGAATCCAGAGATTGCACAAACCCTGGACCTCCGACTAAAACATTCGGGGGTGACATCTCGGGTAAGGATGACTAGGAATCCCGAGATGTCATTTAACTAGTGAGGTATTGAAAAGTGGCTGCCCGATTATTAGAAAAATATCGTAAGGAAGTTGTCCCTCAAATGCAGGAAAAGTTCAGCATCAAGAATCCTATGGCTGTCCCGCATTTGTCTAAAATTGTCGTTAACATGGGGGTAGGTGAGGCTATCGGGGATGTCAAGCTTTTAGACCGTGCTGCTGAGAATTTGGCGACCATCACTGGTCAGAAGCCGACTATCCGCCGTTCCAAAAAGGCGATCTCAAATTTCAAGTTGCGTGAAAACCTGCCTATTGGTTTCAAGGTGACTTTGCGCCGTGCCCGCATGTATGAATTCCTAGATCGTTTAGTGAATGTGTCTCTGCCTCGTATCCGTGACTTTAACGGGACTTCCCACAAGGCCTTTGACCGTGGCGGCAATTACACGTTGGGTATTTCTGATCAAGGTATTTTTCCAGAGATAGACCCTGGTGCCCGTGATTTTCGTATTCAGGGGATGGATATATCGTTTGTGTTTGAGGGTGGTAATAAAGAACAAAATTTTGAGGTATTGCGCCTTTTAGGCATGCCTTTTGGAAAACAATAAGAACTGTCGGAAAACGCCCATCTGCGGCGTTATTGCTTCGTTCGTTTGTGCGGCGTACCGACCATGTACGCCTCCGCGCTCACTCAGCAAGGCCTTGCATCTGGGCATTTTGCAACAGTTCTAATAGTGGAAGGACAGTATGGCCAAAAAAGGATTGATAAACAAGTCGTTAGAAGTACCTAAATTTGCTGTTCGTCAGCATAACCGGTGCGGGTTATGCGGCCGCTCACGAGGGTATATGCGCCGCTTCGGTATATGCCGTATTTGTTTTAGAGAGCTCTCTTGGAAGGGTGAAATTCCAGGCGTAAAAAAAGCCAGTTGGTAGGAAGTTAAATATGTCATTCCCGAATGTTTTAGTCGGGAATCCAGACAGAAAAAATTAAGGATAAATAACATGTCTGTTTCTGATCCGATCGCTGATACACTAACTATTATTCGCAACGCCACCAGGGCGCGTAAAGAGACCGTTGAGTTTCCGGCGTCTAAATTGCTGGAGCGTATGATGGTTCTTTTCAAGAATGATGGTTACATTGAAGATTTTCGTTTATTGAAAGACAATAAGCAAGGTGTCCTTAAAGTCTATTTGAAATACGAAAACACTAAACCACAAATCATAGGGATCAAGCGTATTTCCCGCCCCGGTCTGCGTGTGTATACGGACAATGATCGTATCCCTAAAGTCTTAAATGGCTTGGGTACAGCGATCATTTCCAGCTCCAAGGGCCTGATCTCAGACCGCGAAGCGCGTAAGTTAAAAATAGGCGGAGAAGTATTGTGTTACATATGGTAATGTAGGCCAACGGCCGAAGCATACCAAGAAATAGGAAACATTATGTCAAGATTAGCCAAAACACCGGTAGAGTTACCCAAGAACGTTAAAATTTCTTTTGATAAGACCGCGCTTAATGTGGAAGGTCCCAAGGGCAAGTTGTCTATGGCCATTCCCTCAGAGGTGGTTTTAGAAAATAAAGATAATAAAATTTTTGTCAACCGTTTGAGTGACAGCAAGCAAGCCAGATCAAATCATGGCACTACCAAGCGATTGATTGAAAATATGTGCGTCGGTGTCAGTAATGGCCATAAAAGAGACTTGGAAATCCAGGGCGTTGGTTTTCGTGCCGCTGTCCAGGGTAATAAATTAGTGTTAAACATTGGATTTTCCCATCCGGTGGAATATGATTTTCCTAAAGAAGTCAAGGTGACTTCAGCCAAGCCAACAGAAATTTCAGTCGAAGGCGTAGATAAGGCCCTTGTTGGTTTAGTGGCTGCTAAAATACGCGGGTTTAAACCTCCTGAGCCTTACAAGGGTAAAGGTATCCGCTATGCCGGTGAAATTGTCAAACGCAAACAGGGTAAACAGGTGACTAAATAATATGTTAAACATCAAGGAACAACAGAGAATTTTTCGTCATCAACGCATCCGCAATGGGCTTAATGGGACACCAGAGCGTCCACGCCTGTGCCTGCATAGGTCTTTGAACAATCTACAGGCACAGATCATCGATGATTCTGCTGGCAAGGTCCTGCTGGGCAAGTCAACCTTGGCCAAGGACGTGAAGTCAAAATCCAAGACTGGCGGCAATGTCAATGCGGCGGGTGTGTTGGGAGAAATCTTGGCGTTGGAAGCCATTAAAAAGGGGATCAAGAAAGTCGCGTTTGATCGCGGTGGATATTTATACCATGGGCGTATCAAGGCATTTGCCGAAGCTGCGCGACGTGCTGGATTGGAGTTTTAATATTTACGACCGAGGGAAGTGCTCGGCAAGGAGAGTATGAAAGACATCAAGAAAATCGACGAAAAAGAATTAGCTGTTAAAACCGCCGCCCAAGCTGAGCAGATCCTTGAGCAGGAGGGCGAAGCTATAACCGTCCCTGAAGAAGCCGTTTCTGAGGTGCCAGCCGTTGGCCTGCCTGCTGCTGGAGTGCCTGGAGTGCCTGGTGGGCGTGGCGGCCGCAAGCGCGGCGGGGAACGAAAGCCATTTGCCAAGAAAGCGTCATCCTTGACAGACAGCGGATTAATTGAGAAGGTTGTCTCCATCAACCGTGTGTCTAAGACCACCAAGGGTGGTACGCGCCTGGCGTTCTCAGCGTTAGTCGTTGTCGGAGACGGCAAGGGCAAGGCTGGTTATGGGCTGGGTAAAGCAGGTGAAGTGGCGACGGCCATCAAAAAGGCATTGGCCGCTGCTAAAAAGCAAATGATCATTATTTCCCGTCGTGGTACAACGATCACCCACGAAATCATCGGTCAATGCGGTTCAGCCATTGTATTGCTAAAGCCCGCTTCCGAAGGTACCGGAGTCATTGCTTCAGGTGCCGTACGTGCCGTTTGTGATGGTGCAGGTATCACCAATATTTTAACAAAGTGTCATCGTTCCAATAACCCTATCAATGTGGTCAAGGCCACTTTTGACGGGTTGTCACGTTTGAAGGCGATACGTTCTGTCCCAATATTACCAGTTTCTTCGCCGTCGAAAGTTAATGGTGAGAATGGCGAGGGGACGCAAAAAGAAGGACAAATTTAATGCAAGTTCATCAATTACGAAGCCCTGAAGGCTCACGCAAACGTAAAAAGATCGTAGGACGTGGACGGGGCACGGGTCATGGTAAACGTTCCGGACGGGGTCAAACCGGCCAGAATTGCCGTTCTGGACGCGGTGTCATGTTAGCCTATGAAGGCGGGCAGATGTCATTGCTGCGTCGTTTGCCTAAAGTTGGTTTTAACAGCAAATGGCCTGCGAAATACCAAGTGGTCAACTGTGAAAATTTGAATCGGTTTGAAGATGGGACAGTGGTCACCCCGGAGC
>CAYZLU010000214.1:0-4637 GCA_964479285.1 uncultured Planctomycetales bacterium
TGATAAAAGGCTCAAATAATTCCAACGCCATTTTCTTAGGCAGACCGCATTGATGCAATTTTAATTCAGGACCAACGACGATGACTGAACGTCCGGAATAATCAACGCGTTTACCTAAAAGGTTCATACGGAAACGGCCTTGTTTGCCTTTAAGCATGTCCGACAGGGATTTCAAAGGACGGTTCCCGGAACCCAATACAGGACGGCCATGACGGCCGTTATCAAGGAGGGCATCCACCGCCTCCTGCAACATGCGCTTTTCATTGCGGATGATGATTTCGGGAGCATTAAGATCGATCAGTTTTTTCAGACGATTGTTGCGATTAATCACCCGTCGATATAAATCATTCAGGTCTGAGGTGGCAAATCGACCGCCTTCCAAGGGGACCAGAGGGCGAAGGTCAGGAGGAATCACCGGCAGGACATCCAAAACCATCCATTCGGGATTATTTGCCGAGGCCCTGAAATCTTCGGCGATCTTAAGGGTCTTGGCTAATTTCTTAAAATTAGTCCCGTTGGGATTGGCTTCAGAAAGGTCCTTGCGTAATTTCTTGCACAAAGCAGCCATGTCCAACTCTTTGAGCATTTCACGCACGGCATCTGCGCCGATCCTGGCTTTAAAAGCGCCGCCGTACTTGACCACCGCTTCCTGGTATTCATCCTCAGAGAAAAATTGTTTTTTCTTTAAAGGGGTCGTTCCCGGATCGAGGACCACGTATTCCTCATAATAAATCAATTTTTCCAAATCACGCAAGCCTACCTGCATCAGGGCCGCCAAACGGGAGGGGACCGCTTTATAAAACCAGATGTGCGTGACAGGGCAGGCCAGATCAATGTGGCCCATGCGTTCACGACGCACCGATGAGCGGGTCACCAAAACGCCGCAACGGTCGCAGGTGATGCCTTTAAACTTGATGCCTTTATATTTTCCGCAATTACATTCCCAGTCGCGCATGGGCCCAAAGATCTTCTCGCAAAAAAGCCCGTCCTTTTCTGGTTTCAAGGTACGATAATTCAACGTTTCCGCTTTTTTAACGGGCCCCTTGGACCAGGACATGATCACTTCAGGTGAAGCAATGCGAATCGTGATACGGTCTTGCTTTGTTATATCAATTTTGCTCATTTGGGTTATTCCTCAGCGTTGCTATTCAAATTGTCCCAGAGATGTGCTATTTTCTTTAATCTGTATTAGGAGAAGGACCTTCCTTTTGATCAAGTTCGCTTTGGGCTTTTTCCATACGTATATCCAGGCATAGCCCTTGCAGTTCTTTGACCAAAACGTTGAACGATTCAGGGATCCCGGGACTTAAAGCCTGTTCCCCCTTGACAATTGCTTCATAGATGCGGCTGCGTCCGGTAACGTCGTCGGATTTGACCGTCAACATCTCCTGCAAAGTAAAGGCGGCACCATAAGCTTCCAGGGCCCAAACTTCCATTTCCCCGAAACGCTGACCACCGAAATGCGCTTTACCGCCGAGCGGCTGCTGGGTCACTAATGAATACGGCCCAATGGAACGGGCATGAATTTTTTCATCCACCAGGTGGTTAAGTTTAAGCATGTAAATGTAGCCGACAGTGACCTTTTGTTCAAAAGGCTGGCCGGTATGCCCATCAAGAACAATGGCTTTACCATCTTGTGGTAAACCTGCTTCTTTGAGCAAATCACGGATCTCCTGCTCGGTCGCACCGTTAAAAACAGGTGTTTCACAATGGAAGCCTAATAATTTCGCGGCCCAACCCAAATGGGTCTCCAAAAGCTGGCCCACGTTCATACGCGAAGGCACGCCGAGTGGGTTAAGGACAACATCCACCGAACGGCCATCTTCCAAAAACGGCATGTCCTCTTCCGGCATGATACGAGAAACGATACCCTTGTTGCCGTGGCGTCCTGCCATTTTATCACCGACCTGCAATTTGCGTTTAGTGGCCACATAAACAACCACGCGCTTGAGCACCCCGGCTGGGAGTTCATCACCGCGACGGATACGATCAGTTTCCTGAACTTCTTCTTCAGTCAGTTCAGCGATCTTGTCCATATAAAAGGACATGATCTCACGGCCTTCCGTGCCTTCTTCAATATCATCCAGTGTCAATTTACCGACACGCTTTTTATCGATCCCTAAAGATTTAGCTACTTTTTCATCTTTTTCCTGGATGATAATATCAATTTCCTGTTTATAATATTCTTTGATCTTATTGATGGCTGATGCTTCTTTGGACTTGTCATGTTTGGATTTGCGGCCGCGCTCATTTCGCTGGAACACTTCCACGTTGACGACAAAACCTTCAATACCAGGAGAGAGTGTCAAAGAGGTGTCCCTGACATCCGCGGCTTTTTCCCCAAAAATCGCGCGTAATAGGCGCTCTTCTGGAGACAATTCCTTCTCGCTCTTGGGCGTGACTTTGCCGACAAGAATGTCCGTTGCCTTGACTTCCGCGCCCACGCGCACAATACCTTCTTCAGTCAAGTCCTTGAGGGCCTCTTCTGCGACGTTAGGGATGTCCCGGGTGATCTCTTCATTGCCTAAACGGGTCTCGCGGCATTCACATTCAAAACGCTCAACGTGGATCGAAGTAAACACGTCTTCGCGTACAATACGTTCGTTGATCAAAATAGCGTCTTCGAAATTATAACCGCGCCAGGGCATAAAAGCCACCAAGGCATTACGGCCTAAGGCCAAACGGCCATTTTGAGTGCCGATGCCATCCGCGATCGTCTGACCTGCTTCCACTTTCTGGCCGAGTTTGACCAACGGACGCTGGTGAACGCAAGTATTGGCATTGGAACGTTGGAAATTCTTTAAAGAGTAATTTGTCTTGCCGACGACAATCTCACGGCCGTCAACCTTGGTGACGGTACCTGCCTCTTTGGCAATGACAACAACGCCTGAGTCACGGGCCACTTTCTCTTCCATACCGGTCCCCACTAAAGGGACTTCTGGTATCATCAAAGGCACTGATTGGCGCTGCATGTTGGACCCCATCAACGCACGGTTTGCGTCGTCATGTTCCAAGAATGGTATCAGGGCCGCAGCTACCGAAACCAACTGCTTGGGGGAAACATCCATGTATTCAATTTTATCCGGTTTGATTCTAGGAAAGTCCCCTTTATAACGGCAGGACACCAGACTTTCCGTAAATTTGCCTTCCTCATTCACCGGTGAATTAGCTTGGGCAATATATTTATTCTGGTCTACATCCGCTGTCAGGAATTCACTTTTCTTTGAAACTTTGCCATCGACAACTTTACGGTAAGGTGTTTCAATAAAGCCTAATTCATTGACACGGGCACAGGTGGTCAAGGAAGCGATCAGACCGATATTCGGGCCTTCAGGCGTTTCAATCGGGCACACACGGCCATAATGGGTCGGGTGCACGTCGCGCACCTCAAAACCGGCACGCTCACGGCTTAAGCCCCCGGGGCCCAAGGCCGACATGCGGCGCTTGTGGGTCATCTCTGAAAGCGGATTGACCTGGTCCATAAATTGAGACAACTGGCTACGCGCAAAGAAATCCTGGATCTGATTAGAAAATAAACGGGAATTGATCAAATGGTGCACGGTCAAATTCTCAAAAGAACTCATGACGACAAGGCGCTCTTTAATGGAGCGTTCCAGACGTGCCAAACCGATACGGACCTGGTTCTGGACCAATTCACCGACAGACTTGATACGGCGGTTACCCAAGTGATCGATGTCATCACATTCACCAGTACCTTCACGAAGGGCGATCAGGTATTTGATCACCGATACAACGGTCTCAATGTCCAAAACACGGTTGTCCATCGACACATCGGTATTCAATTTACGGTTGACAATATGACGGCCGACCTTGGAGAGATCGTAACGCTTGGGGTCAAAAAACAAACGGAAAAACAAGGTTTCAGCCACTTCCACGGTCGCTGGCTCTGTTGGACGCATTTTTCTATAGAAATCCAACAGGGCTTCTTCCTTGGTGGTGGTATGGTCCTTCTCAAGGGTATTTTTTAATTTATCAAAACGATCACCTAACATTTTTTGCATATCATCGGAAGATGAAAGGCCCATGATGCGTAAAATTTGCGATGCCGGAAAATTACGGCGGCGGTCCACATAAGCGATCAAGACATCATTAAGGTCGTATTTGATCTCAAACCAGGCCCCGCGGGAAGGGATGACACGGCCGTAATAAATGCTTTTACCAGTCGGATGCGTCTCTTCTTCAAATGAAACGCCAGGTGGACGTTGGATTTGGGAGACAACCACACGCTCATCACCGTTGATAATAAATGTACCGGTGTCGGTCATGAGAGGAAAATCACCAAAATAGACTTCCTGCTCCTTGATATCGACAGGAGTGATCAAGCGTAATTTGACTTTTAATGGGGCCGCATAGGTCATGCCCCTGCGCTGGCACTCGTAACGGGAATATTTCTCTTTGCCGATATTATATCCGATGTATTCCAGGCGTATCTGCGCGTCATAGCTTTCCAAGGGGAAAACTTCGCGAAAAACTTCTTCCAAACCCTGGTCCTTGCGCTTATCTGTAGACACATTCCTTTGCAGGAATTCTTCATAAGAAAGGGTTTGAATATCGAGCAATTTGGGCAGCTCGAAATTGTCCTGGAACTTACTAAAATCTTTGATTTTTAGCTTTTC
>CAYZLU010000215.1:0-4616 GCA_964479285.1 uncultured Planctomycetales bacterium
CCCTGTTCAACATAAACTGGTCAAGGAAATAAGCGCCAAAAAAGGCAAAGACCATTATTAACACATCACCAATGATGAGCCCCCTGCGGAATATGTTGGAATATTGTTTAAGCATAATGTTTCTCCATATATTTATATAAAATCATTCGCTGACCCAATATAACAGACCAAATATTAAAAAAAGATTAAGAAAGCATTAAATCAACATTTGGACCAAAAATGCAGGCCTAAATTGATCACGGCATTGACCTAGAACTTATACTTGATTCCTGCGAAAACAGTGTTGTGTTTATTAGCGCGGAGATCACTACTGGAAATGCTGTCTACAAGGCCATACGTCAATGAAAAATCGATGTGATCATTAATTGCATAGGTCAACGTTACATTCGTTCCAATAAATTTATTCGAAATCCTGCTCACAACATATTTGCCTTGACCGGTAAAAACCGCGACATCCCCATTGATCCTGGAATTAAATTGATGGAAACCATTTAACCCAAGGTGCCAATCATTAGAAATGTCCTGGGTATAAGGATCAGTTTCGTATTGTTTGTCATATTTTAATGTCAACCGGGTGTTTTGGTCCAGGTCATGGGTCAATCCCGCGCCATAACGCGGTTTGATGAGATCTTCGTTAAATCCTCTGATAAAATCCACACCTCCGAGCACATCCATGTACCATTGAGTGTTCAAATATTGACGCCAGCCAACGGTCGGGGTGTTGGCGTCTGAACTTCCACCCGGACTAAAATCACGGCGCCTATAATCATAACTAACCTTCGCCTGAGACTGTGAACTAAAATCGTATTCAGCGGATATTTCAGGGTTATATCCCGCAGAATCACTCAAACTTTGAGTGGAAAAAATATAATTGGTCTGCATATATTTTAAAGTTGCTGTCCAATGTTCTGTGATATTAGTCGCTGATTCCAGGTCTAAGTTGTTGTAATAAGTCCCATAACTTCCATTAATGCGCCCAAAGGCATTTTGCAAGCTGCTGGGATCTACCGAATGTGTAAATATGTCTGAAGCTTTTAGGTGTTCATACGGGTTCAAATCCCCTGTGTAATCCGCGTTTAGGTCCTCTTGCAAGTTATCATAAGACGAATGGTTGGTATAAATATTTTCTATAAGTCCCGCCTTAATATCAAACTGGTCATTCTTGCCTTGCTGGGTCAAACCGCTGCCCAATGACGTATGCGTGACCATGTCACTGATCCGGTTGGTATTTACATAGCTAATATTATCATCATAACCAGTGGCGACTTCCCCACCCAGGTCCCATTTGACATCAGCAAAAGCGCAGGTCTCAACCAAAGGCATCATTGCAGCGGCTATTAGGAAAAATACGGATATTACCTTCATTATTTTTAAATAAATATTCTTCCGTTAATATCCCATAAATAAAAAGAAATTTTAGCATATGCGCGTCGCTTATTCAAGGCATTTATAAGTGGAAGGATTGTGATTAAGCACCGGTCCTTATGCCGGATGCTCCCAGTTGGTCAGACGAAGAAGTGCGGAATTGTGTTTCATAAAGCCTGCGGTATAGCGGGCAAGAAAACAGCAGATCGTCATGTTTGCCAAGCCCGACTATCTTGCCATGTTCCAGCACAACAATTTTATCAGCTTTCATGATGGTGGACAAACGGTGGGCTATGGCAATGACCGTCCGCCCCTGCATCAGCTTGTCCAATGCCTCTTGCACGTATTTCTCCGATTCTGAATCTAACTGCGAAGTGGCTTCATCCAATATTAAAATTGGAGGGTTCTTTAAAATGGCCCGGGCAATGGTCAGGCGCTGTTTTTCTCCACCCGAAAGCCTGAAACCCCGGTCTCCAATAAACGTGTCATACCCTTTTGGCATTTTTTGGATAAATTTATCAGCAAAGGCCATTTGGGCAGCCTGCTGGATTTTGTCCATGGTCACGTCAAAGGTGCCGTAGGCAATATTGTTTTTGACTGAATCATTAAAAAGGATGGCCTCCTGGGTCACTATACCTACCTGAGAACGCAAAGACTTAAAAAAAGCGTCCTTGACATCAATCCCGTCAAATAGAATACGGCCATGGGTAACATCATAAAAACGTGGGATCAAATTGACCAGGGTGGACTTACCGGAACCTGTTGGCCCCACCATGGCCACGAGTTCGCCTTTTTTAATGGTCAAATTAATGTCCTGCAAAACATCTCCGGAGCTCTCATCATATTGAAAGCTGACACCCTCAATCTCAATCTTGTCCTTGAATGTTTCCAACTCGAGCGCGTCAGGTCTCTCGACCACTGTTGGTTTGGTATCCAAAACTTCGTAAATACGGGCATTGGCAACCAAAGCTTGCTGATTAATGGTCATTACATTGGCCGTCCGTTTGATCGGCCGTATGACCTGCGTGATTGAAATAATGGAAAGCAAAAAGACCCCAAAGGACAAATGGCCTTTTAATACATCTTTACCTAAAATCAAAAGTATCGCCATGCCGCAAAAAGCGCCGATCATCTCGGTAATGGGACCCATGAGGTTCATGATCCGGAAACTTTTCATGCGCAATTTGTAATAATCAAAATTCTGGTGGCGGAAACGCTGGATTTCATATTTCTCTGTTCCAAAGGCCTTAAGTATGCGTACACCTGATATTGTCTCCATTAAAAGAGAATTGATGTCAGCCATTTTTTCTTGGGTATGCCTGGAAATTTTACGTAGTTTCTTGTTGATCAAAGCCATGGGCCATCCGATCAAGGGAAACATCCCCAGTACAATCAAGGTTCCCTTAAAATTGACCATGAAAGAAATGCTCATGAAGACCAAAATCAAGAACGGCTGCTTGAATATGTCTGTCACCGCATAAGAGATCGCATTTTCGATGGTCCCCACATCATTAGTGATGCGAGAAACAAGCTCACCAGTACGCTTGCGGCTAAAATAGTCCAACGACAATGTCTGTATACGCTCAAAAAGACGGGAACGAACATCGCGCATTACCGCCTGGGCTATGTCATTCATTAAATAATCCGAAAAAAACAATACGACCTGTTTGATGCTGAAAAGCACCATGAAACACAAAGGTGTCATCCAAAACAGGGTATGGACATCTATGCTGTTGAGCTTGTTAATGATATGGGCGACAAAAACAGGGACTTTATTAGGGATGACAATCAGCTTATTTTCAAAGATCCGGTCAACCACCGGCAAAATAAAAGACAACTGCACCCCTTCAAACATCGAAGAAAGGATGATAAAAATAATGGCCACGCTAAAACGCCCTTGATGACCTTTTAAAAACTACAGCATTTTTAAATAATTCTTCATGGGAATCGGTAATTTAGCATGGTGTTTGACATTTGTCGAGAGCTTTGTTATTGTTGATGTTACAACCGGTTAAGGAGAATATGAAGAAAATAAACATTGCTTTGATTGGCTGCGGATTTTTGGGGCAGCGGCATCTAAAAACCCTTAATGCATTAAAGAACAAATCTAACATAGTGGCCATTTGTGACCAACAACTGGAACATGCCAGGACCCTGGGCCGTCAGTACCATGTCCCGGCCGTCCAGGATTACCGTGAAATTAAAAACTACCAGATCGACGCTGTCAGCATATGCACACCCACGACCACCCATGCCGAAATCGCTGCCTATTTCCTGGGCCTAAACATTCACGACTTTGTTGAAAAACCCATCGCTTATAGTTTGCAGGAAGCTGACGACCTTGTCCTCTTGGCCAAACAAAAAAATCTCAAACTGCAAATCGGGCATGTAGAGCGTTTTAACAGCGCTTTTACCACCATTGAACCCATTGCCCAAAACCCTTTGTTCATCGAGTGCCACCGGCTTAATCTGTTCCCCAATCGTTCGTTGGATATTGGTGTTGTCATGGACATCATGATCCATGATATAGACATCATCCTGGGATTGGTTAAATCCCCCATCAAAGACATCCAGGCCGTAGGTATCAATGTTCTAACAGACAAAGAGGACATCGCCAATGCCCGCCTCACGTTTGCCAATGGCTGTGTGTGCAATATCACTGCCAGCCGCATCTCCCCAGAGGTGACCCGTAAAATCCGCTTATTTACTAAAAACGCTTATATCTCTCTAGACTACGCCAAGCAGGAAGCCAGCATCTACAGCAAGGATGAACGCGGCATCCACAAGCGCCATATCCCCATTGAAAAAGAAGAGCCGCTCAAAAAAGAACTCGAGCATTTTCTTGATTGTGTCCGTGAAGACCAGAAACCTAAAGTCTCCGGTGTTGAAGGCCGTGAAGCCCTAAAAGTAGCTTTGGAAATCACCAAAAAAATATGGGAACACCGGCAAAGCCTATCATGATCGATATTCCCTGGCCCTTTGAATTCGTACACTTATAATGACAACGCACAATTATCATATTATGTTCATTGCTGGGGAGGCCTCTGGGGATATGCGTGCCGCGGGGCTGGCCCGTGCCTTAAAGGAACTCGACCCTTCCTTGCGGATGAGCGGCATCGGCGGCAAGTATATGAGTCAAGCCGGGGTCGAATGTTTTACCGACATCACTGAATTAGCGGTGATCGGTATTGTTGAAGTCGTCAAGAATTTTAGCCGCATCAAAAAGGTGTTTGACCAAACACTAAAACAAA
>CAYZLU010000216.1:0-4534 GCA_964479285.1 uncultured Planctomycetales bacterium
TTATGTTGAACAGGGCCCATTTGAACCCGCTTTTCCCTTTACATTATTATTTGTGGGCGGCACCCCTGGTCGCCGTGTCCTGGACAATCATTTTATACATGCTGGGCATGTATGAGACATTCCGTTTAAAGACAATATTTCAAATCCTCTTTATCGTCCTTCAAAGCGCTTTCCATAGTTTTATCATCTTCAGCGCGGTTGTTTACGTATACAGGATCCAAAACGTCAGCCGTATCTTTATGGCCACCTTCTTTGCGTTAGGGATTGTTTTTTTGACCATCGAGAAGTTGGTACTGTTTCTTTTTTGCCGGCGTCTGCGTGCCAAAGGGTTTAATTTCCGTAATATCCTTATCGTTGGCACAAGCTACCGCGCCCAGAATTTTGTAAGGCATTTAAATCTCCACCGGGAGTTAGGCCTGAAAATTGTCGGCCTTGTGGATGAAGAATCAAGGAATTTTGGGCAGGTGATCGAGGGCCACCATGTTTTAGGGGGGCTGGAAAATATCCCCGCGATTTTGCGCGATAGGGTCATTGATTACGTTGTTTTTATCGTGCCGCGCAATTCTTTGGCCCAAATTGAGCCTTCGCTGATCCAATGCGAGCTGGTAGGGGTGACCTCCTGCGTTTCTGTGGACCTGTTTGATTTAAAATTCACCACCGGCAAAGAAACTAATTTTATGGGTATTCCCATGATTACTTTTCAAATGACCCCCTACAGCATGACTGCCCTTGTCTTTAAACGCCTGTGTGATCTGCTGATCTCTGGATTGGGCTTGGTGGTCATATCACCGGTTTATCTGGCCATTGCCGTTGCTATTAAACTTACTTCCAAAGGCCCTGTCCATTTTAAACAGGAGCGTGTCGGTTTAAATGGCCGCACCTTTGGTCTTTTTAAATTTCGTACCATGGGGCAGGATGCCGAGGAAAAACTAAAAGACCTTATGGTCCATAATGAAATGAGCGGCCCGGTCTTTAAAATGGAGAATGACCCTCGGATCACTTCAATCGGTAAATTCCTGCGCAAATACAGCCTCGATGAACTTCCTCAATTATGGAACGTGTTTTGCGGGGACATGTCTCTGGTGGGGCCTCGCCCGCCGCTGATGCGCGAAGTCAAACAATATGACGATTGGCATAAACGCCGTTTAAGCATGCGTCCCGGGATCACCTGCCTGTGGCAGGTGAGTGGGCGCAACAAAATCACCAGTTTCGATGAATGGGCCAGGCTGGATTTAAAATACATTGATGAATGGTCGCTTTCGCTGGATTTCAAGATCCTCATGCGTACAGTCCCCGCCGTCCTGTCAGCTTCAGGAGCCAAATGAAATCCGTAATTTTATTGATGCTGCTGTTCTTTCCGGTACTTGTTTACGCGGACAACCAGCCGCCTTGCGTGGACATCGGCCCTCAAAAGCCAGGGCCTTCAGATTATATCATAGGCGCGGATGATATTTTGACCATCAGCATACTTCAGCCGGACCAGATGCAAAATGACATGACTGTTTCGCCTGATGGCAATATCAGTGTGCCTTATATTGGTAATGTCATTGTCAAAGGGCGTAACCTGGCAGAAGTCCAAAAAGAGATCCAGACCCGTCTGGGCAATGGTTATATGCAATATCCGACAGTGGTTGTTTCTTTAAAGCAATCCAATAGCCGCAAGTTCTTTGTGTATGGCGAAGTGACCCATCCAGGGCCATACCCTTTGGAAGAGAACACCACTGTGCTCAGGGCCATTTCAATGGCTGAGGGGTTTACCCGTTTTGGTTCAGCCAGTCGCGTCAAGGTATTGAGGCCAAGGGAACGAGGCACAGGTTATACCACCATTCCCCTAAACATCAAGGCCATCATGGATGGTGATTGTAACGCAGACTTGGTTTTGCAATCCGGGGACATCGTCGTCGTTTCCGAAGGAGTTTTTTAATATGCCTGATTCATCAGGAATTTCCGAGAATAACATGACTTTACGCGATTACGTCCGTGTCATATTCCGCCAGAAAATCATCATATTGACCTCAATTATCGTCATCATGGCCATTGTCATTTTAGGCCTGAGCTACCGCACCCCCATGTATAAAGGCACCGTTAAAATGCTCATTTCCGGTGAAAAGCAGGTGGATTCACCTTTTTATAAAGAATTGATGGCCATACAAGACACAGAGGTAAGCAATACCCAAAGTGAAATTGTCACTTCTGTGCCTGTATTGCGAAAAGTGGTCGATGCCCTGCATCTTTATGATAAACCCATTGATTATGAAAGTGAATTTGCCTCGCCCCTGAAAAAGAAATTCATCAGCCTTCGTGTGAAGATGTTCAAAGCTCATATAGAAAGAATGCCTAGAATCCAGCAATACGCTTTTAATTACCAACGGGCCCTGGAGGATTTACGCGGCAATATCAAGGTAGTGCCCATCAAGGAAACCAATATTTTTACGATTAATGTCAAAGATTATGACCCCGTGGGGGCCGCGGTTCTGGCCAATGTGGTCAGCCGTGCTTATGTTATTTTTGACCTTGAACAGCAATTAGCAGAACTTCAGCAGAAATACGGCAGCAAACATCCTATGGTCATGCAGCTCCATGACAATATCGAGCGTATGACCAAGATGCTTTCCGGCAGGCCCATGACCAACCTGGAAGCCCTGGGCACTGCGAGTGTCAAAATCATCGAACAGGCGAGCATCCCTTTTAATCCTGTGGGGATCAGCGGTAAGTTGATTATGCTGGCGGCTTTGTTTGCCAGTATTTTTATGGGGATGATCCTGGCGTTTATATTTGAGTACATGGACCAAAGCATCAAATCGGCGCGCGATGTGGAAGATGTCCTTGGTGTCCCTTTGTTTGGCACTGTCCCCTTTATTAGGTCAATGAGAAAGCTGCTTCTTCTTAAGAATTTTGACAAGATACCTAAACGTTATAATATCGTTTTTCAGAATTTGGCCAATCAATTGCGTTTAATGATGACAGCTAAATCTTTTAAGACTGTTTTGGTCACTGCCGCAGATGTCCATGACGGTAACAGCACCTTGGTAGCAAACCTTGGCATATATGCGGCCCAGGGTGGTGCCAGGAAGGTCCTTATCATCGACGCCAATTTTCGTGATCCAGCCATGCACAAAATTTTTGGTGTCCCTCAAGGCCCTGGCCTGGTGGATATCTTGGCCCAGCAGGCATCAATAGAAGACGTTGTCAAGTCAGCCCGGCCTTGCTTGTCAGTCCTCACTGCCGGCCAAACGACCCTTAATCCGATGATATTCCTGGATTCACCCAGGACGCGTGAAATCTTAGAGAAGCTCAAGGCCCAATTTGATTTGGTACTTATAGACTGTACTGATTTAAACACATCCCAGGAGGGGTGTCTTTTAGGGGCTTGTGTGGACAAAACCATTTTTGTGGTGTCCGAAAACCAAACCCGGCGCCCTGTTGCTTTAAAAGTTTTGGCCCATTTAAAAGAACACAAAGCCTCGATCCTGGGAGTTATATTGAACAAATGCACCTATCCTATTCCAAAGTTTATCTACAATAGGGTATAAAGTAATGCCAAGGCTA
Organism: uncultured Planctomycetales bacterium; assembly: GCA_964479285.1. Lineage (GTDB taxonomy): Bacteria > Omnitrophota > Gorgyraeia > Zapsychrales > Fredricksoniimonadaceae > JABDGZ01. The sequence continues at coordinate 3,550 of CAYZLU010000216.1, forward strand.
ATCTGCTCTTTTTTATATTACACTTTTGCCCAATGGCTGCCGTCATCGTACATCCGTGGATGCGCTATTTTTGGTAAAATACGTTTTTTGATTTGCCGGTGTTTATTCGCGCATTGCGGCAAGGACGTCTTGGTCCAACCTAGGGCATTTTTTCATTCAGGTAGAAACATCAGCATCGGTGACCGGTCCTCCATCGGAGAAAAATCTTATCTGTCGGGGACCATTACAATGGGTAATGACGTAATGGTGGGGCAGGAGGTTCTGATGATGACGCAGAACCATGAATTTTCCAGGACAGATGTTCCCATGGACCAACAAGGTTTGAAACCGGAAAAACCTATCATCATCGGAAATGATGTTTGGATTGGGGCAAGAGTCACTGTTTTGCCTGGGGTAAAAATAGGTGACGGTGCTATTATCGGTGCTTGCGCAGTCGTGACCAAAGATGTGCCCGAATATGCCATCGTTGGAGGTAACCCGGCGAAGGTAATTAAACTACGTAAATAAGGAATGATGATGAAGGGTATAATTCTAGCAGGTGGGACAGCAACGAGACTTTTTCCTTTGACAAAGGTCATTTGCAAACAATTGCTGCCTATTTATGACAAACCGATGATCTATTACCCGCTTTCAGTGCTGATGCTTGCGGGTATTCGGGAGATTTTAATAATTTCAACCCCTGGGGCAATACCCCAATTCCAGGCGCTTTTAGGGGACGGCAGTAATGTGGGCCTGTCAATCAGTTATGAGACCCAAACTCATCCGCGCGGCTTGGCGGACGCATTTATCATCGGTGAGCCATTTATTGGCAAGGACTGTGTGGCGCTGGTCCTTGGTGATAACGTGTTTTTTGGCCAGGGGTTCTCTGATGTCCTCAAAAGATGCGTGGCATTGCGTGAGGGGGCAAAGGTCTTTGCTTATAACGTAAAAGACCCGGAGCGTTACGGGGTGGTCGAATTTAATGGAGAAGGCAAGGTCATGTCCA
>CAYZLU010000217.1:0-4502 GCA_964479285.1 uncultured Planctomycetales bacterium
CCGTGATCAGACCACCGATGGTGCGTTGGGCAAAATCGTAAATCGTCGGATTGCTCTTTTTCATCTGCGTCCACATACTGTCCGCAGAAGCGGCAAAATCAGCTGTATAGCCGGTCATTTGGTCATGGATGTCCGAATAATTGATAAAATTCTGCATAGAACCCCATGATCCGGTTTGCGTAAAATTGTTCAACATCGGCATCCCTCCCAAATTCCCGCCAAAATCTCCAATCTCCGATGGTGTATATCCTGATGAAAGCCCTGGAACTGTTTCAAGGCCTCCAGCAGCGCCAATGGTCAGATATGATGGCACAGCGGCGCTCGTGGGGCTCAATAACTCTGCCAAAAGTGTCTGCCGAAATTCACTGCTCCTAAAATCAGAAGGCTCGGCATCTGATCCGTCGGATACCATACTGGGCATGGCTGACAAAACTGCCGTAGACATAAGGCTCGACGCCAACAAGGTCAATTCATAGAACTGGCCTTGCGCGTAGCTATAATTATACGCATAGGCTGGATCATCCTTGTCTTTGGTATCGCTGTACTTACCAATGACGCTGTTTGCCAACATCCCCAAACTGAAAGTGACCATGGCGTTGACAAAAGCTTGCCGCATATTTACTTGTTGTTGGAATGTCGTTATATGTCCCGTTTGATTTTGGTAAACCGCTTGGGCGATCGTGCCGGCCCCAAGACCGATAGCATTAGAAAGACTGTCTGAAGCTTTGATGCCTACCTTCAAAGCCGCGAGCCTTGCCAGCATGCTGGATATTTGGGTAACAATTTCGGGAAGCTGGCTTCTCATCTCCTGGCCCAGGTTAGGGCCCACATTCATGTCCGTCAGATGTAAGGCTTGATTAATAGCAAGATTAAATGAATCGTTTTGGTTCCCACTAAGGCCTGTTGCATAAACCCCACCATTGTTCATGGTGAGATTTTTTGAAAATTCAGCTGCTGAAATGCCATTGACATTAAATGGACTTGCTGCCGCCTCGCCGGCTGCGTAAAGGACCACTCCTTGCTGATAAACGGCCTGTTGACCTGCGCCCACTGCCGCTTGCTGAGCTTGAGAAATACTTCCGCCATTATTAAGCATCGTGTTATACGCGACTTGTGCTTGCGGGGCGGTGGCAGGATTGTTTAAATAATAAGCAGGCAAAGCCTGACCGCTCCAGTCCGATGTTTGCTGGCTGGTGTTTGCGTTATATATTCCAATGGCATCATTCGCCGCAACTGATGCCTGGTTTGGATCAAAATTATAATTATTCGCTTGGCTAGGCAATCCTGAAAGAAGGTCTGAATTATACTGTTGATTGGCGTCCGGTGAATTTGCCGTGGCCCAATCTGCAAGTGCTTGTTGGTCATTAGAAGCTACTGCCTTCGTTCCCGCAACATTTGCGGGTTTAGTTGTTTGCTGCACTCCGAAATATTGCCCAAAACTCGTCCCTAAAAGATCGTCTGAAAGGGATGCGACCCCTGTCAATGCCATGTTTGTGCCTACGGAATTGGCAATCGCGCCAACGCCTTGCTCGAGGATTTGATTGGTATCGCTGCATGTGGCATTAGGATCGGGGTTGGTGGGACAAAATACGTTATTGACCCACTTGGTGATTTTTAATTCTACCTAGCCTTTGAGGGTACCAAACAAAAGGCCGGTCATAAACGCTTTAAGAAATGCCGCGTTGACAGATGCTGCTACAGCAGGTACGACATTAACGCCGGTATTGATGACAGCATTTCCAACAGCCTTGGGCACGGTGTTCAAAGGTGCTGTGCTCCCAGGAGCATTAATGGCGGCCTGATTACCGGCACTGGAAGCACTATTGATAGTACTCTGAGAAAGACCGTCAGTAGTGGCGGCATTTTGAGCGTCGACCAAAGCACCCTCATTGGCCGCGGAGGGGTCAATGGCAAATTTGGTGGCGGCACTTCTGATAGAGTTAACGTCATAAGCGGCATTGGCAGCGCTGACACCCATTGATATGGCCATGGTCAAGGCCGTGCTTAAAATAAATGCCTGGTCTGGGCTGCAGGCTTTCTTCATGACGCAAATGGTCGCGAGGCTGCTCATCACCTGGCCTAGTTCCATGCTGAATTCAGCCATCTGCACGGACTCCTTCATGATGCCGAGTCCGGGGATTGCAATCTGGACCACCATGAGGACTAACTGCAGTAATATCTGGCCTGTGGTCATCAGTCCTGGCAAAGAGCCGGAACGGTCGCGCCATTTGTCTCCCCAGACAAAGGCTTGCAGGGCTTCGGGGACTACTTGAGCGTGAAGTTGATTTCCCCCTCCCTGACCCTCCCCACCAGGGGGAGGGAATTGGGCGAAGACGTAGCCGTCGGCGTTATTCAGAAAATCTTGTTGGTCAACGATGTGCGGGTAGTCAAGGTCGGTATAATAAACTTTGCCGCCAACTGCTTTTTGTACCGTGACAAAATGTTCGTTCTTAAAATGAGCAATAAAAGGGGTTTTTAAATTCAGAGTATCTATTGGCGCTAATTTCAAGCTTTCATAATCAAGGCCCAGGGCTTTGGCGGTTTTATTAATGGCAAAAAGCGTTGTTTTTAATTTCGGTTCACCGACCTTGATGATGTCAGCCATGATGTCCACGGACAAGGTCATCACTGAAATTTCTTCCAGGGAACGTTTAATGCCATTGGCTTCCAGCACATCTTTTAAAGCATATACTCCGCAATTAAGGACATTGAGATTGGGTGTTTTGAGCCATTGCGTAATTTGATTGATCTTGTCCACGGTGAAGACGGATTTGGTGTCGATTTCAAGAGAATGTCCCCCCTCCCTTGCCCTCCCCACGGAGTGGGAGGGAACAGAATCCAAATTTAATTCCAAGCGGAGTTTGGGTTTGTTTTGGATTTGCTTGAGTAAATATTCTAAGCTGCCAGCAACCTGTGTTACTGGTTTGGACGTCAACATATTTTCATCCATGGCGTATACCGGCAAGCTCTTGTAAAGAACAGCCGGATTGTAGCCAAAGGCCCAGCTAATTTGGTCCGGGACAAAGGCGGCTAAAACCACGATGGCTATCACCTTGATCCATTGATTGAAACGACTTACAAAGGGAGTTGAATCTGATGCGGGGATTTGGGCGGCTGAGACAAAAGAACTCACAGCTTTTTCCTGGGCATCTGGAAAATTTTGCCCTTCATCAGGGGCTTCAGCTGTGCTTTCCGAGTTTTGGCTCATGTTTTTCGCTGTTTTTGATTCGTTTTCTCGTCGACAATTGAAGTATACCACATTATATACATTTTTCCACTTTTAGCAAATTTATTTATAGTCTTAAACGTATATATTTCAGCCACTTGCGTCCTTAATGAAAAAATAATAAATAATACTTGAAATTGTTCTTATAGATTTTTTAATTTTAGATGCTATAGATCAAAAAGGATATTAAGATCTTACCGAAGAGGAATGGCGGTGGGGAGTTTCAATCAGAATGGAAATTGATTTAGATTGGAAAACTTCTTAGAATGGAAATTATTATCAGAATGGAAGATTTTTTTAATTTCCAGACTGGAAATTAAAAAAATTATATGCTGTTTTACATGCGGCTAAGTTTCTTATAAATTTCGCCGTCATTTCGCTTGTCTACCATTAAATTTTCTATGAGTTATACCTTTGGCAAGTCCCAGATTAGTCCCAAATTCTCCCTTTTTACACTGTCGCAGCCACCCGATGAATAACTTCCGATAGATAAGTCTGGTAAGGGATACCCTTAGCCTTTGAAAACTTCTTGATTCGGTTAATGTCCTGACTGTTGACCCTTATCGTCAGTGTCATATTCTTCTTACGAGCTGCAATGGAATCGGCCATCTCACGCAGTTCTTTACCACTAACGGGAACATATTCATTACGCTCAATTGCTTCCATTATTTTTTTTTCTTCTGCATCTAGTTTGATTTGACGCATATTATGTTCCTTTCAGATAAATTTTCGTATGTTTACGGCTAGGAAACGCCGTCTTTAGATAGTAATGATCACCACCATCAACATACGGAACAACCCAGACGTAAGCATTTACCTCAAAAACTATTAGCCACTGATTGTCCCTTGAAGAGGACTTTTCAATCCCTAAAAATCTCCCAGCTACAATCTCATCAAAAGAAACTCCCCGTTCCTTCTTTAACTTAAGACTCTTCTCCTCATTCCAACGGAGTTCTTTCATAGTCAAAATATATCATATTACAAATGTAAATACAAGCGTAAATTAAATTACAAATAAAAAATCGTAAACTATTATATGATAATAGGTTACGATTTATGGTTTAAAATGGTCTGGAAGGCGATATTCTACTAAGCACAAATCCATCTTCCATTGCTATTTTGCGTTATTTACGAGAATATGTTTAGTTTCAATGACTTAGATATTCTATATATCTTCGTGTAAATTACCTATTTTCGTCTTAATCGACTTTTAATTGTCACAAATCTGTCACAAACTATCTCGATAAAACCTTGCTCAGCCTATTTTTAGCTTTAC
>CAYZLU010000218.1:0-4500 GCA_964479285.1 uncultured Planctomycetales bacterium
TTATGCGCGCGATTCCACAGAAAATCCATATCTTGAAGTTCATTGGGGAACAAGGAATTGTTACCATCCAAGACGTTTCCCGCCATTTATATAATGAAGACAAATACTCGTATGTTCGCGTGACCATGTACGAGTTAGGTATCGCGCATTTAAAATTTCGTGATATCCCCAACGGCGTCTGGTTTATTGACAATCAAGACCTTTATGATCGACTAAAGGATTGTTTTAAAGGTTTCCCTAGGATCATAGTCAAGCCTCCTATATTAAATCATCTCCTGCATTATTTAGAACTCAACCGCATCCGTACGACCTTTACAAAATCAAATCTTATCTCTCTTGATGAATGGTGGTCTGAAAATTACCTTCGTGCTCTGTCTTTAGAAGAACGAGGTAATTTCGATCATAGTGTAATCCCTGATGCCATCTTTTGGCTTAAAGGTAGAGATGGAAGCAGGCAAAAATACTTTCTTGAGTATGAGCGCACCTTAAAGAATCCCCAAAGATACGAGTTGATTTTTAATTTTTATGCTAAACGGCATGACGTTAAAGACCGTAATGTCATCTACATCTGTGCCACCCAACGTATCAAACGGGAACTCCAGAAAATAGAGGAACGCCTGGCCAAGCATGGCAAGATCCCAGGAGTAGGATTGTATTTTCAATTTATCACGCTGGATGGATTTTACCGTGAGCATTCAACGACCAACAACACTATAACCCAAGGAGACAAAAACTATGTTCAACAAGCTCAAAAAGATTATGCCTTTGTTTAATTTTAAAGGATTTTTGATGGCTGTATTTTTTTTATTGCTGATGAATACATCTGCTTTCGCGGATTTGACCAGCAGTATGGAGGATTTACAAAGCAAGATCAGTGCTATTTGTACTCCGTTAGCCATTATTCTTCTTATTATTGCTGGCTGGCAGAAAGCTATGGGCAATAGTCAGTTGTTTGTGCTTGCCCTGGTCGGAACATTAATTATGTTTGGGGCACCACAAATAGTCAGTTTTATCAGTGCTTCTTTTGGTGGGGGATAGATTCATGCGTGTTTATATGGAAAAGTGCTTACGGAATTTGCAGGATCGGATGATTGTCTTTGGATTTGAAGGATGGGATATCTTCATAGTCTTGGGGGCTGCTTTAATCCTGCAAACCGTTAAGGTTAATAACCTTGTAGTATGGGGAACGGTAGGATTATTAAGCGGCTTCCTTATTTTAGTCAAACGCGGCAAGCCTGCTTGTGCGACGGAACATTATATTGACTGGTTTTTTAAGGACAAAAGATTTACTGCCTTTGCCCAATGCTTTGCCTATACCATTAAAGGCCGCGGTATTGACGTTAAACTCAGTAGCCTACAGGAGCTCCTCCCCTATAGCCACTTTGAAGATGGTTTTCTAGTCTTCAAGGACGATTCCATGTCCGTTGGCTATGAGCTTACCTGTATGGCTATTGAGAATTTATCAGCTAATGAGCTAATTGCCCATTCCCAAAAAATTGAAACCTTCTTAAGCACTCTTTCTGATCGAGCTACCTATCAGGTATTCTTTACCTTGGATAGTAATTACTCTCAAGAAATCAACGAACACAAAATCATCAAAGCCGACCATCCTTTAATCAAAGCCATGCATACCCAAAGGGTGGAGCGCTTTGAGAAAATCGCCAACGAGAAGTTATTTAGAAGGCGGCGTTGTTATCTGTTTGTCAATTATTTGCCGTCATCAAATAACTCTCTTGGCGAAAAGGTCAATCGCTTAAATTTCTTCCGTGATGTCAAAAAACTCACGGAAGGCGAGATATCCATGATGAAGCGGGAGTTTCGGTTGGTCTTGACCAATGTCCAGGAAGGGTTAAACGGGGCGGGGTTTGGGTTTAAAGCCCTTGATGAATATGGCCTTATGCAGTTGATGTACAAATACCTAAACCCCGACCGTTTAAAGCAGGCCATCGAATGCCCCAAGCCCCGTGAATCAGAAATCTTTGTCCGTCAGGTATCTTGCTCGGACATTAATATTGACGACAAAAAAGGTGAATATATCCACTTTGGTGGTGTTTATCACAAGTATATTTCCCTTAAAGTCTTGCCGGAGGCAAGCTACCCCGCCATGTTGACTGGGCTTAATAATCTGTCTTTCTCTGAGTTTGACGTGGTTGTCAATTTTGAGGCTCCAACTAAAGAATGGGGACGGGCCAAAATTGAGTCTATGCGCAAGCGTGAATATGGCAATATCCAGGGCATGTTTGGTATTGTTAATAAAGATGCCCAGACAAAGGTTTCGCAATATGAGTATTTATTAGAGGAAGTGCAGCAAAGCAATCAGAAGCTTTTTCGGATGCAGTTGACTGTTCATGTCTATGCCGAGGAATTTGAAGAAGTCAAAAAACGTACAGGGGAAGTCTTAAGACTCTTTTCTGCTATGAATGGTACAGAAATGCACGATGAACGCTGGGGCGCGGTCAAACCTATCTTTATCAGCTGCCTTCCTGGCTGGACAAAAGAATCATCACGCTGGATATTGCTTAAAAGCCTGCATTTGGCAGACTTTTTACCTTTCTTTTCTGAATTCAGGGGAAGTGGAAAGGCCGAATGCCTTTTTTACAATACCACTCATGGCTTGGCCACCTATGATCCATTTTGTGATAATCTCTCTGCTTTTAATACTGTAGTCGTTGGTGCCTCTGGTTCTGGTAAGAGCTTTACCATTAACCAAATTATCAATCAATACAGCAAAAATGATCCTATTGAAATCTTCATTGATATTGGCGGTTCTTATAAGCGCCAGGTCTTGCTTAAAAGCGGTGAATATATTGATCTTGGGTTAAAAGAAAAATTTACGATCAATCTTTTTGATCTGTCCCTAAACCGCAAATTATCTGATTTTAGCGAAGAAGAGCAAAACGAAATACTCATTATCAAAACAAAGACTATTGAGCAGATGATGGGAGGTGTCGGACGTTTTAACGGTTCTGATCAAATTGTTGAAGATTTTATCTTTCGCTCTGTTCAATATCTTTATCAAATGAAGGAGTACCCAATCTTAAGCGATTTAAAAGAAGCCTTAAAGGCGGTATCAGAAAAGTATTCAGCCATGCAGCCATTTTATGAATCAGTGGTGGGTTTGTTGGGTAATTGGATGAAAGGAGGCCAATACGGTAATTATACAGACGGCAAATCCACTATTTCTTTAGATAAGAGTGTTATTTGCTTTGACCTTAAAGGCCTTGAGAAGTTTGAACGTCTGCAAGCTGCCATGTTGACGATTGTCACCAATTTTGTCTGGGGCAAGATCATGAGTGAGCCAGGGAGGCGCAAATTTGTCATTTTCGATGAATGTTGGAAGCTTTTATCGACCCCGGAAGCCGCCAAGTTTATAGCAGAATGTTACAGGACATTTCGTAAATACGGGGCTGGGGCCATTTCCATCACTCAATCTTTGAATGATTTTTTAGGAGGAGGCCTGGAGCACGCCATCTTAGGCAATTCCAATACCCGCTTTATCTTAAGACAAAATTCAATGCCGGCTATCCAACAGATTGTTTCCTATTTTAATTTTAATGACCAGGAAAAGCGGTTAATTGAAACACTGCAAATTAAAAAAGGTGAATATTCCGAAGTGTTTTTTTCACAGTCAAAGGAATTAGCCCATATCAGCTCAAAGATGGTCATATGTCCAACGCCTATGGAGTACTGGGTGGCGACCACAGACGCTATGGACTTAAATTACTACGTGAAGATTAAAGGTGAAAATCCATCCTTAAACATGTACGAAGTATTAGGCAAATGCGCCAAGGAATATCCGCATGGGGTGGGATATGAGAAGGTAGGTCGCTAATGTTTGGAAAGGATTAAAAGTTATGCCTCAAAGATTTTTTTATTCACTTGGTTTAGTTTGCTTATTGACAGGTTGTTCCATGCGCCAGGCCGCATATTCTGGCCTGGGGGCTGTGGCAGGAGCTGGCATCGGGTATTCTATTCATCACAATGTCAAAGACACCGTTATCGGAGGCTTGGGTGGGGCCATAGTGGGTGATGTCACCGCTCGAATTCAAGATTCTAATGAGAAGAGACAAAATAAAAAGGAGTACGACAAGGGCTACGCCCAAGCACAGGTAGACCTAGCTGATCAAAATTGGCAAGCTGGAACAGGCCAATATTCTCAAAATAATTCCGAATCAACCAGGCGTTTAGCCCGTTTTAAAGTCCCTAAGCGAGAAGAAGATGGTGTTGTTTATGATGAGCATTACATAACTTTAGAGGAGTATCAATAATGATAAAAATAGTTATCCCGATGACAATTATTTTTATATCTCTTAATTCTATCGAAGCCTTAAGTGATCCTTCAACTACTGCTGCGGTACTTCAATTAACGGCGGAAGAAACATCCGCACATCTAAAAGACCTGGCACAATTGCTCCAACAAGTTCAACTTTTACAATCCCAGCTATCCAATATGAGTAATTTATTGACCATCGCCCAAAATAATAGCGCGGGACTTGATAG
>CAYZLU010000219.1:0-4499 GCA_964479285.1 uncultured Planctomycetales bacterium
TTCATCTTGGGCAGCTGGCCCGTGGCCGTCATTGAAGCGGCGTTGACCAGGACGGGTGGGGACATTTCACGATAACCATGCCGGCTTGTATGCAAATCCAGCATAAAATTGTACAAGGCCCGCTCAAGCCTTGCACCAAGGTCTTTATAAAGGATAAAATTTGACCCGCTCAATTTTGTTCCGCGTTTAAAATCGATAATATCCAAGCTTTCAGAAATTTCAATATGCGTCTTGGGTTTGAAATCAAAGACAGGCTTGGTGCCCCAATTGGCCACAATTTGATTAGCTTCCATGCCTCCTTGAGGCACGGTGCCATGCGGGAGATTAGGGATAAACAAAAGAACATTCTGGACCTGATCATCCAATGCCTTGATTTGCGGCTCAAGCATATCAATTTCAGCAGCTATGGCTTTCATTGAAGCAATAAAAGGTTTGGGATCTTGATTGTCTTTGAGCAAACGGCTGATATCATTATTGGCAGCGTTCTTTTTGGCTTTTAATTCATCAATCTTGACAATCAGCTGGCGTCGATGGGTGTCCATCTGTAATAATGCATCTAAATCGACAGTGGAACGTTTGGCAGCTAATCCCGCTTTGACTTTGTCCGGATTTTCACGGATGAATTTTAAATCTAGCATATTAATTTTGGGGTTGGGTCTCTTTGAGAATCAAATTGATTTGTTTCAAAAGAAGTTTGGTTGAAATAGGTTTGGCCAAATAATTCTCGCCTTGTTCAAAACAATTAATGACATTGTCAGGCCCAGTCAAACTAGTCAGGAATAAAACTGGGATTTGACTGGTGTCTGTATGCTTTTTTAAAAGCTTGCACAATTCGGGCCCTATAAAGTCAGGTAAATTGTAATCAAGGATGATCAATCGGGGTTTTTGCTCTTTGGCCATTTCAAAACCACTTTTCCCGTCATTGGCTTTGATGGCCGTATACCCACCAAGTTCAATGGCCGCACACGCCAGACGCTGGTCAACTTCAGCATCATCAATGACCAGGACTTTAATATGCTTTTGCGTGGATTTAGGCTTAAAAATGGATAAAATCTTGTTCAACATTGGTTAGTATCGTAACGCAGGGATCCCGACGTGTCAAACTAAAAGGCCGCAAAATCTGAAAACTTTTCTGTAAGCCGTCAGAATTCTATACCCACACGGGCGCCAATTTCAGTGGTATGGTTCTTTTCCTGTTGTATCGATATGCTTCCGATAGGAACACCATCAATAGAAAAAGGGTCAGAAACCGTGTTTGAAGATCGTATGTTCCAATATCGCACATAGGGCTCGACAAAATAATTAAGCGAGTCCTCTTCCTTAATTATTTTAATGCTGCCGCGAATGCCATACCCATTTCTTAATGTGTTATTCACCGCTGGGGAATAAATCTTCGTTGAATCGACGCTGAAATTTGGAGCATAATTAGTCACACGTCCCCAGACTAAAAAATCATATTCACTATTCATATCGATACGCCATCCATCAAAAAGAGAGACAGACAACTGCGCTCCTAAAGGAACATAAAGATATTGGGTTTGTGTGTTGTTAGATTGGATTTGAAAATTCAAACCATCTATTTGTTCATCATCAGTGATTTTATTTTTTAAATCTTCGTAGTACCAACGGTAACCAAAACCGACATACGGTGTCAGGTGATCGTTAGAACCTAAATCAAAATTCTTACCCAGCCATGTCCGGGGTTCAATAATATAATTATTTATCCTCTTTAATTTGTCTCCCTGCCCATCGTTATAATCAAAAACTCCATAATCGCCATGGACGTCGATATGAAAAACATTGATCGGCCAATTTTCAGCATCCAGGGGCTGAAAGGTATATGCTGAATTAATGCCATAAAATACGCCATTTTTATTGTTTCCGATTTCTTTATGGGTCGAATAAAAATCTTCCTGGCCCAATTCAAAGGTATGCTCCTTGGGAAAAGAGATTAAAGGTGCGTAGTAAATAGGCGCAGAAGGCAAAGGAGGATTGGTCAATTGGGCCTTATGCTCAACCGCCTGATCTTCAGAATACACCTGTGTTGGAGACAATCGGATAGGGGCCTCTGGAGTAGAATCTTGCCCAGTAGAACTCGGCTGGGCAGCGACAGGTGCTATCTCTTGTTTAGCAACAGGCTCAATGGGCACTTCTTGGGCTGAGCTATTGGACGCAGATCCAACTGCTGTTTCATCTGTATCTGTTTGATTTACAGCTTTCTCAAGAGCATCCAATCTCTTGGCGTTATCCTGCATCTTTAATTGTAAATCATGGATCTGATTAAGCATCTCCTGGGTATCATCTTCCCTGGCCTTCTCATCTGAAACACTTTCATCCTGGGCAAAAGATTTTGCAGGACCCGGCAGAATGGCTAAGCCCAGAAAAAAAACTAAAAAAACAGTTCGAAACAGATTAACGTTCATGGCTTCCCCCAAATAGCAATAGTTTGGTATTCACATGGATCATAAACCATAACATATTATTTGGTGCTTTGCCAATTATTGGCATCGACGGAAAATGAAAAAATTTTTAGAATTTATTTCGAACCTCAAGATGCCTATCCTTGAAATGGCTTTAATAGACTTTTGATGCAACTGTCTGTTAATTGTGGGTGTTACGATACTTTTGATGCTAACTTAACTTATTGCAGATACTACTACTGCATAAAACAAATGGCGGAGAGGGTGAGAAACTAACTTTAACATTACAAATCCCCTCTTACCGCAATAAGTTACAACAAAAACAGTAATAAAACTGTACAGGAATTGTACAGTTTTATTTTCAATCCTAATTTGCTTCAAATTTTACACTGCCAATAACGAATTTATGCAGTATGCTGGAAATCAAAGTCTGATAAGGAATGCCTTCCCGGACAGCTTTACGTTTAAGACCCTCAAGGTCTGTCTGGGTAAGACGAATATGCACATGCCTGTCCTTTTTTAAAGTCTTACGGGCAGCCTGAACATATTTATCCAACTCTTTTTTTGATAATGAGACCGGTTTCCATTCTCCGCTTTCAACAGCATTGAGAATTTCCTGTTCTTCAGAATCCAATTTATAATTACGCATATTTATCCTCCTCGTAAATACTTTTTCGTCATTTCCCTACTAGGGATTATTGTTTTTAGAAAAATCTCATCAGCAGTCTCAATAAAAGGGACGATATGGGCATAATGACCAACCTCTACGATGAATTGTTTCTGATGGACGTACTTGCCCTTTCCAGGGACAATATCTAATAAATGCCCACTTTCGATATGAAAAACTATTTCCTCAAACGATATGCCCCTTTCGCTTATAAGTAAATTATTCTTTTCAATGTCCCACCGAAAAATACGCATAGTTAAAACATATCACAATGTGTATATTATGTCAACCTTTGGTCAATGTCGTCTTCAATTATTTATCCCTACCCGATGCCTTCTTCAATTTAGCCAAGAAATCTAAATCTTCCTTTTCCAACTTATATCCAAATGATTCCTCTTTATGCACATCTTCCCACGCCTTTTCGTATTCTTTTTCCTTATAATAGGCAAATGCTCGACTTGTATATGCATATCTACTTTTAGGGTCAATTTCAATGGCTTTATCTAGACACTTGAAGGCTTGCTGAAGGTCTCCCTGCTCTGCATAGGTATAACCCAAATTATTATAGGCAATTGCATCATTAGGATTTATTTCAATCGCTTTCTTATTATCGGCAATGGCTAGAGCATAATTTCCTTGTTTGTCATAAATCCAGCCTCGCTTAATATACACATTGACATCGTTGGGATTCATTTCAATGGCTTTTGATAAATCTGCCATCGCCTGGTGGGAATTACCTAATTTATATAACGCAAGCCCACGAGCAGAATAAGCTTTAGAATAATCCGGGTTAAATTCAATAGCTTTGTAAAAATCTGCGACTGCGTAACTTAGATTTCCGGATTTATAATATGCCAAACCACGATCATAATATGCGCTTGCACTATAAGGCGATATCTTCAAAACCTTTGTATAGTCTACAATCGCTTGGGAGAAATCCCCTCTTTTAGATTCAGCTACTGCTTCTTTAAAAAGCTTTCTGCTAAGATTTATGTTATAAATTCTGTAAATATAAAACAAAGAAAAAATGATTCCAATAGTAATTAACGCGCTGAGTATTATCCCTGAAATCGTTTTAAACAACTCTTTGCCGACTGCTTTTTCTCCACTTTCATTAAGGCGTTTAGATGCGCTATCTTCAAAATCATCAATTAGCTTTAGAGACCTTTGATAATCTTGGACTGGAACTAGAAGCCTGATCAATGAATATCCTGCTGTAACTTCCAATGAGTTGCTCCAATCCTCAATTACAACATCTATCCCTTCTTCCTGTAGTAAAGATTGGTATTTTAATCCGACATTTCTGTTAAATTGACCGACCAGTATCAGATTTTTCATTAATTAAATTTCCTCTACCTATAATGGCCCCAAAAATCTAGACCACTAAAATTAAAATCAGAGATATAATTTCT
>CAYZLU010000220.1:0-4495 GCA_964479285.1 uncultured Planctomycetales bacterium
TTTGAATTTAATTACGACCCCCAAACTTATCAAGGACATCAGGCGTATAAGTCCTGAAAGTTTTTTGGTAGGATTTAAATTAGAATCAAATTTACGGCCGGAAAACATTTTTAGGACAATCAAACCATTGTTTACTCAGTCAGGCTGTGATTTGGTTGTGGCTAATAAATTGACTGGAGGCTACCAAGGGTATATTGTCAATGCGGATGGGGATGTTTTAGGAAATGCTACTAATAAACAGGATCTCGCTCAGAATTTGGTAAAATTATTGATATGATGAAATATGTTGTCCTGGTCCCAGATGGTTTGGCTGATGAGCCGTTAAAAGAATTGGCAGGGAAAACGCCCATGGAAGCGGCACTAACGCCCAACATGGATTTCCTGGCGCAAAATGGGTTTTCCGCTTTGACGCAGACCATTCCTGACGGCCTGCCGCCAGGCTCAGATGTTGGTAATTTGGCCTTGATGGGCTATGACCCCATGAAGGACCTTTCAGGGAGGGCTTCTCTGGAAGCTGCTAATTTAGGCATTAAGCTCAAAGACGATGAAGTCGTGTTCCGGTGTAATTTGGTCACCGTCGATGGCGCAAAAATGATTGATTACAGCGCCGGGCACATATCGACGGATGAGGCTAAAAACCTGATAGAGCATCTGGAGCGTGCCATTGATTGGCCAGATGTCCGTTTTTACCCTGGTAAAAGTTATCGCCACCTGATGGTCATTAATACAATCAATGTTTCAACCATGCTGGCGATCAAAACGACACCTCCTCATGATATCATTGGCAAGCCGTTCAAACCCTATTTACCAGTAGGTCCGTTAAGCGATATTTTGTTAAAGGTCATGGATAAATCCAAACAAATTCTGGAAACACATCAAATCAACAAAATCCGTGAAGATTCTAAAGAAAATCCAGCCAACATGATCTGGCTTTGGGGGCAGGGTGGCCGTTCCCATTTGCCTTTATTTAAAGAACTTTATGGGTTAACAGGTGCAGTTATTTCAGCGGTAGACCTGGTCAATGGCATAGGCCGTTTAGCTGGTTTGGATGTGATCAACGTTCCCGGGGCCAATGGTTATTATGATACCAATTATAAAGGAAAGGCCGATTATGCTTTGGAGGCATTGAGAAAGCATGATTATGTTTATGTCCATGTGGAGGCTACGGATGAAGCTGGGCATAACGGAGATTGGAAGGCAAAGGTGGAATGCTGTGAACAATTTGATAAAAAAATAGTTGGTCCCATCGTAAAATTTTTTGGGAAGCCCGAACATGTCCGGATACTCGTTTGTCCTGATCATCCAACGCCGGTTGCCAAGCGCGCTCACGACCGCGCACCTGTTCCTTTTGTCATGTGGGGGGAAGATATTAAACCTAATGGTGTTAAAAATTATTCAGAAAAATCAGCAGCCAGTCAAGGTTTAAAATTTAAAAGCGGCCAGGATATGATTCATTTCTTTTTAAAAGGAGAAATTCTAAACTCTAAATGTTGAATATCAAGAAATCGTTTACCCATTTTAAGGAGCACATGCAGCATAGCGTCATTGCGAGGAGCGCTTTTCAGCGACGAAGCAATCTTTTAAGAGATTACTTCGCCCTTCGGGCTCGCAATGACACGGGGTTAACAATGTGTTGATACTTATCATTTAGTGTTTAGAGTTTAATTCTTTAAAACTGGAGATTAATAGATGGAAAAAGAAATAATTGTACAAAAATTCGGCGGTTCTTCAGTGGCCAATATTGACCGTATTAAAAATGTGGCCCAAAGGGTGGTGGCTTATAAGAATAAGAATACCGATATTGCAGTGGTGGTGTCAGCGCTTGGGGATACCACCGATGAACTGGAAGCCTTGGCACTGGGTTTAAGCAAAAATCCACCGGAGCGAGAAATGGACATGCTTTTGTCCACTGGTGAGCAAATTTCTTGTGCGCTCTTGGCGATTGCCATCAAAGAATTAGGGTTTGATGCAATTTCATTTACGGGAAGCCAGGTAGGGATTAAAACGGACAAGACCCACACCAAGGCGCGCATTATCACCATTGATGGAAAACGGATCAATCGGGCTTTTAAAGAGAATAAAATCGTCATTGTAGCCGGTTACCAGGGTGTGACTTCCAATGATGAGATCACCACTCTTGGCCGAGGAGGATCGGATTTGACAGCAGTGGCTTTGGCCCAGGCGTTAAAAGCCAAGGTCTGTGAAATTTACACCGACGTTGACGGCATATATACCACAGACCCCCGCATCGTTAAGGAAGCCAGTAAAATAAAAGCCATTACTTTTGAAGAAATGCTGGAAATGGCCTCGTTAGGCGCCCAGGTGATGCAGGCACGTTCGATCGAGGTGGCCAAACGTTTTAATATCCCATTACATGTTCGTTCAAGCTTTTCCAAGGAGGAAGGGACTATGATCACTAAAGAAAATGAAAAATTGGAAGAAATAGCGGTACGGGGAATCACCTGCAATAAGAACGAGGCAAAAATAACCATCTGTTCTGTCCCGGACAAACCTGGTATCGCGGCCAAGATTTTTGAAGAAATTTCAAAACAAGGAATTAATGTGGATACCATTGTTCAAAATGTGCCCCATGATAAATTATCTGACATTTCATTCACAGTCCCTAAGGGCGATTTGAATAAAGCCATCAAGGCCACATCTGCCATAGGAAATAAAATCGGGGCCGGTGAAATTTTAGAAGACAGGAATATCGCACGGGTGTCCCTGGTGGGCTCAGGCATGCGTTCGCACAGTGGTATTGCCGCTAAAATGTTTTCGACGTTGGCGGACAACCATATCAATATTGAAATGATCACTACCTCTGAAATTTCGGTCTCTTGTGTGATCACGCAAGATTCAGCTGACAAAGCGGTGAAGGCCTTGCATAAAGCTTTTAAATTGGAACAAATTTAATATGTCTAAAATCATCATCTACGATACTACATTACGGGACGGTTCCCAGACGGAAGGTGTTTCTTATACCGTCAATGATAAAGTTAAAATCACCCATAAATTAGATGAATTGGGCGTGCATTATATTGAAGGCGGCTGGCCAGGCTCTAACCCCAAGGACAAAGAATTTTTTGAGGTCATGAAGACCCAAAAACTTAAAAATTCCCGTTTGGCGGCTTTTGGTTCCACGCGCAGGGCCAATATTAGCCCTCAGGATGATGCTAACCTTAAAGAATTAATATCCAGCCAAACAACAACGGTGACTATTTTTGGCAAGAGTTGGGATTTACACGTCACTGATGTCATCAGGACTACCCTGGATGAGAATTTAAAGATGATCCAGGAATCCGTGTTTTTTTTAAAGAAAAATAAACGGGAAGTTTTTTATGACGCTGAACATTTTTTTGACGGCTATAAAAACAATCCCAAGTATGCCCTAAAATCCATCCTAGCGGCACAAGCAGGTGGGGCTGATTGCATCATTCTTTGCGACACCAATGGAGGTACCTTGCCGGAAGAAGTCATTAAGATCGTCAAAGACGTTAAAAAGAAGATAAAAAAGCCCTTGGGTATCCACACGCATAATGATCAAGGGCTGGCTGTGGCCAATTCTTTGGCTGCCATCAATACCGGCTGCGTGCAAGTGCAGGGGACTTTTAATGGCATGGGAGAACGTTGTGGCAACGCGGATTTGTGCACGATCATGGGGATCTTATATGCCAAGATGAAGAAAAAATCCATTCCTGACAACAAGATCAAATTATTGATGGACACTTCTTATTATATCAGTGACGTCAGCAATTACACCTTGGCCAATAATCAACCATTTATCGGGCATTCGGCCTTTGCCCATAAAGGCGGTGTGCATATAGATGCCATGCTGAAAAACCCGCTGGCTTATGAGCATATTGAACCTGCGCTCGTTGGAAATCACCGCCGCCTGTTGACTTCCGAGTTGGCTGGTAAAATGCCAATTATCCTTAAAGCACAGAAGATGAATATCCCTTTAGATAAAAATTCTCCTCAAACCAAAGAAATCATGAGAGAACTTCAAGAGAAAGAATATCAAGGTTACCAGTTTGAAGGGGCAGACGCTTCTTTTGAATTGTTCATGAAGCGCAGATTGAATTTGTACCAACCTTTTTATCAATTGGATGGGTTTAAAGTGTTTACCGAAAAAAAGGTGAATGGTTCTGTTTTAGCCGGGGCCACGGTGAGGCTTAAAGTCGATGGGCATGATGAGATGGCGACGATTGAGGGCCATGGTCCGGTAGAGGTTTTAGACCGTGCTTTGCGTACAGCATTAAAAAAATTTTATCCGTCAGTTGCAGATATGCATTTGTCTGACTATAAAGTCCGTGTCCTGGACACCAAACAAGGCACTGGGGCCAAGGTGCGTGTATTGATCGAGTCCCGGGACCAGCATGACAGCTGGACAACGGTGGGTGTGCATGAAAACGTCATAGAGGCCAGTTGGGAAGCATTGGTGGATAGTATTGAGTATAAATTATTGAAGGATAAAAAATAAATTGTGGAACTATCT
>CAYZLU010000221.1:0-4452 GCA_964479285.1 uncultured Planctomycetales bacterium
TGGGCCAATGATAACGGAGGCCAGTATACAGGTATAAGCTTTGACAAGTTAGCTGCAGGGTACTTACCGGCACAGTTTACCGCAACGTCTACTAATCCATGGAACGGTGATTACACCGTCAGGGTCAATGCTAATGATTCAGAGATGCTTGATATCGGGTTGACCAATGTGCCGGCCACACCGGCGGGTAAGTTAACGACAGCTTTGACAAAAATATCGGCCTTAGCGCCGTCATACACGGCAACGAGCCAGATATGGTCAACAACTTTGCAATAAAAAAAGGGTTTACGTTGTTGGAATCCTCGATCGTTTTGATGGTCATCGGGGTCTTATTGTCTGCGGCCATTGGGAATTGCACAAAATTCATGGACCGGGCCAAATTTCAAGCAACGGTAAGAGAAATGGGTTCTATAGCGCGGGCCGCAATAGATTATTATCATTCACACGCGTCGACCTGGCCTTCAGGGACTTTGTTATTATCTGGCAATGAAGATTCCAATGACAATAATATGGCCCAAGTCGTGTCTTATAATCTTTTTGGGAAAGATCATCCTTATTCTTTAAGTTTTTCAAATAATGCGGTCACTGTCACTACCACCATCCCCAAAGGGGTTTTGATAGACCCTAATGAGGGGAGTTTTTTAGACATCGTCCCTGGGGTGAAAGTAGATCAAATCAGCATTACGCGAAGCATACCGAACGAATTTTCTGGAAGACTAACTTATGATCTTCAATATTCTGAGAAACAATAAAAAGGCCTTTAGCCTTTTAGAATTGACGCTGGTGGTCATGGTGATGACTGTACTGCTGACTTTCGCCGTCCCCTCGATGTACAGGGCCTACGTGGAAAAAGCAGGTCAAAAAACAGCCCTTGACATCAGCATGATCCAGGAAGCGGCCAGGGCCTATTACATTGATCATAATCAATGGCCTGACAATAGCGTTTATACGACACCCATTGCCGATTTACAAGCTGGAGGATATTTGCCCCCTACGTGGAATGCGACAAACCCCTTTGGTGTTTCCTCTGAAAATCCTTCTAATTTCAGTTACAATGTCTCGTCCCAAGGCCCTTTGTTAACAGTGGACACAAATGTCCCGACGGCTGCCAAGCCTATCATTGAGAATTTGCTCCCTGCATCGGGCGTGTTACAAAATAATAATGTTTATAGCAGTGTTTCTGTGCCGGGAGCATCGAGTGCCTTGCCCACAGGTTCAATCATGCCCTGGCCTTCAAATAGTTTACCCCAAGGAGGAAAATTTCTTTTGTGTGATGGAGCGATCTACAATATTTCAGATTATCCTGTTCTTGGCGGCCTCCTGGGCAGGGCCTATGGAGGGGATGGGATCAACACGTTTGCTGTTCCAAACTTACAAGGAAAGACTATATTTGGATACCAATCAGGTGACAGTAATTTTGGTGCCTTGGGCAACACGGGTGGATCTACAACAATGGTGGGTGATGGCATAGTGTCCGGGCATGTGGATACGTTTAATTTTTATAACAGGGTCAAAATAGCCGGGGGTAATCTTTGGGGGATGACAGGATCGCAAAGCGCGCAAGGGGTTTCTACGGCGGTATTAAATCCATATATCACTTTAAATTATGTGATAAAAACATAAATCAGCAGAAAAGTATTCTTTCAAGTAGAGAAAACAATTTGAATTTTGTTTAATAGATCTTGGGGATCCAGAGGTTTGATAAGGTAGGCTTTGACACCATGCCGTTTAAACATGGGTGCTGTTTCTTTCGCGGAGGTAAGTACAATGACTGGAATACTGGCAAATGCCGGAACTTTTGATTTTTCCATAATAAAGGTATAGCCGTCCATTTTGGGCATATGAACGTCCAATAAAATTAAATCTGGTATTCTTTTTTTTAGCGTTTCCAAGGCGTCCTGCCCGTCTTGAGCTGTCAGGAGTTCATGCCCTGTGCTTTGAAGCGTATGTTTCACAAGCTGGACATTGAGGGCGTCATCATCAACAATCAAAATACATTTTGGCATTAGATTTTGTCCTTTTATAATTTTGTCACTGAAATATTTATTATGGCGTATTTTCAATTCTTTAATAAATTGCCAGGAATGTCAAGGTTTTTATGGATATTCATTCTTGCGAGTTTGATCATTTTGGATTTTACCCATGTCCTTTATTTTAATGTTTTTACCCATTCATTGCCTTATGGGATCTATATGCGGATTAAAGGCAATCCCCAAAGAAATGATTATGCGGTAACGTGTTTGACCCCAGAAATAGCTCAATATGGCATCAACAGGCGCTATCTGGCCACAGGCAATTGTGATACGGGTGCTGTAATGGTCCTTAAAATAATCAAAGGCGTCCCTGGGGACCATTTTGTCGTGAAAAATGGATTTTTTGCATTAAATGGGTGTTCATATCCTATAACGAATAAAGACTCATGGGGAAGAACATTGAAGGTGTTTTATAGACAAAAAGATGGCATATTGGACAAAGGAAAATACCTTTTGTTAAGTGATTTTGTAAAGAATAGCTGGGATTCACGCTACTGGGGGCCGGTGAGTATACAATTTTTATTAAAACCCTTATGGTTATTTGAAAATGTTAAAAGATAAAACAAATAGCCATGGTTTGGCCAATAAGCTGACCCCCATGCGCATCCGATTAGAAAAGTTCCTGCTGGATTATCCTGACGTTCAATGGAAAAATAAAGATGAGCGAGAAACATTAAAAGAGGCCATTTTCCTTATTAAAAAGACGGTCGTCCAGATTGATGATATTTTTGAGTATATGGATAAAAACTACAACTGACACAAAATTTTCCAATCCTTGTATTTCTGCGCTGCATTTTGCAACACTTCCTTCCACTGCTAAGCGCTAACCAAGCGCTAACCGACACTCCCTTGACAAGTCCATTTTATGTGGCACACTTTACTTAGAATTGTAAAGGACGGGAATATACCCTTATATATTCTAAATTTTGACAAATCTATGATTAAAAAAATGCGTAAAATTATTTCTATAGTCATTTTGGCGGCGTTTATCAGTACTTCTGTAAAGTCTCCAGTCTTGGCCCAATCAGTTCAACAGGAAATGATGCCACACCTGCCTGTACCTGGGGTGATGGTGCATTTAAGCCCGGAATTCACGCCTGCCCATTTGCAAGGTATGACCATTCATCCTGACAATGCCCTGCAATTCGACTTTTTGATCCAAAAGGGCGATCAAAATTTGGAAGGTGACCAAAAGAAGGACGAATATAAGAAACTGATCAAGTATTTCTTGGCTTCTTTGACCATTCCTGATGAAGACCAGTGGGTGAACCTCAGTCCCTATGAAAAAGACCGGATTATTAAGGATGATTTTGGCAAGACCGAAATGGGCCGTGACCTTTTGGCTCAGGACTACATATTGAAACAAATCACTTCAAGTCTTATTTATCCAGAAGAAAGATTAGGTAAAACATTTTGGAATAACATTTATGAGCATGCTTGGAATGAATATCATACGACTGACATTCCTGTAAATACATTTAATAAAATCTGGATTATTCCGGATGAAGCAGCTGTCTATGAAAGCGGAAAAAGCGTGTATATTTTGCGTAATCATCTTAAAGTAATGTTGGAGCAAGATTATATATCTTTAAATAAACATACGGCTATAGGCCAAGCTAATGCAAAGAGTGTAAATGCAATAGGTTCGCAAATTGTCCGCCAGGTAATCCTTCCTGAGCTCGAAAAAGAAGTCAATCAAGGAGAAAATTTTGCAAATTTACGCCAGATTTATAGTGGCATGATTTTAGCAACATGGTACAAACATGCTCTTAAAGAGTCTTTATTAGGGAAGGTCTATGCCAATCAGGCCAAGGTTAAAGGGGTGGATCAAGACACTGGGAATAACCAAATCATTTATCAGCGTTATTTAAAGGCATTTAAAAAAGGCGTGTTTAACTATATTAAAGAGGATATAGACAAATATACGAAGGAGGCAATCCCTCGGAAATATTTTTCCGGGGGAGCAGTTGATTTTTCATCTATTTCAACTGGAAGAGATGCAACCAGAGGATTTCGTGACGCGGCCGTGTTGGTTTTGACTAATGAAACAGGTATCCCAAAAAGTATACGCTTAAAAATTGATTCTGCGAAGATACCGGTGGCTATTGATTCTGTTTTCGTCGAACTTAATACGGAACACGATACGGCAATGATTACAGATCAAGAGAACGTTCCCGGGGGAATAAATAGTAGAGAATCTCTGGCTGATTTTTTAAAAGAACGGCGTAAGAGATTATATCCAACAATGGCTGAATATTTAAGAGCTAGTGGGCTCTCAGAATCACAAGCACGCTCTTATGAAGATTCAAATAATACCAAACTTCCTACGTCAGAACGAGTCGAGAAAATCGCATCTGCTTTGAATATAAATTTAGATTCTTTAAAAGCCGCGATTTACCAGATAAAAAATGAGAAAGAC
>CAYZLU010000222.1:0-4440 GCA_964479285.1 uncultured Planctomycetales bacterium
GGGGGCAATGCCTATGGGAAAACTGGAATGTCGTTGGGGGGCAGATGAAATAATTTGTCGATGCTGAGTAACGCTTAATTTAGGAAAATATCGCCGTCTCCGCTGTCTACTTGAAAATCCTGTCCTTGATTTCCTGTGCTTACGCTTGTCCGTGCATTATTAAAGTGGATTTGTATTGGCTGGTTGGTGGGAGGATTAAACAATGCTGTCCCTTTATCATATTCCCTGATAAATGAGCCTGAAGGACCGTTTTGGCCCATGGGGCCTGAAGCACGTCCTAGTTTTTTGTCCCAAAAGGGATAAATATCATGTAAATGGCCATGGCGTCCGGCAAGGTTTGGATCTCCAAATAGAACATACCCGTTTGAAAAAACTAACCCGAGGGTGGTGACCTGCCGCATTAATGCATAATCATTCCTGCTATTTTGATACCACCCTTCAAAAGCCAATATGGCAGGGGTATGAAAATGGGCCGTTCCCCAGGTGAGATTCTTAATCGCGGTTTGCCATGTTCCCTTAAAAGTTGATGGGTATCCTTCCATGAAAATACCGTTGATATAAGGCGCCGACTCTTTAGGCACAGTCCCGTTGGCATTAACAATCAGGACCGCGTCATCGCCCACCGCCGCGCGCACTTTTTGAATGAGCTCCACCCTGTCCGAAGTTTCATGACTCCACCAATCGAACATGCAGCCATCGAACACACCCGTCTTAACAAGCGCCTCGCATTGCTGCGCCACTTGTTGTTGAAAATCCGGATTTGAAGGGTCCAAAAGAAATACCTTTCCATTGTTCGTGGTTGACGCAGGAACGCGGCTGCCTTGACCGTCCCGCTTCCACCAGGGAGAATCATCAGGGAAATACCCATCCCACGCGCTGTGGTATTGGACAGATGCCAGCAAAACCATATGGGGATTCAATGACAGCAGCCTATTGCGTTTGGCCAATGCTTTCTGGATACTTTTCTGGTTGAAATCCAGGGCCAAGCCCTTATAAGACCCCGCAGATTTAAGACCCATTGTTTCCCACCCTACAAAAGCCAAATCATGGCGGGCCATACTTGCTTCAGGCTTTTCCATGGTCGACAATTCCACTATCTCCGAAGGTCCCGAATTCAGGTTTTCAGCCTGGTTCCATGCCTGAAAGATGGAGGGAAATGAACGGCTTTCTATGCGCTCTGCAGGGGAAGTCCCACTAACATCGGAAGCATCGGCCCTGTCTGCTGCAAAAATATTCGAAATGATGATCAAATTTGTGACCAAGATGAAAAAAAACAATCTCCTCAAATCGTAGATCATATTGAAATCCCCATGCTGGACAATATTTGATGCACTTGTTTATAAGTTTGAGTCATGGACAGCCACATCCACCAGGTCAAAAGGAAAACAAGAATACTAAGGATTATCTTAACATAAATATTCCAGCGCGGATTGATCCAAACCAAGGGAAGCCCCAAAGGGCCCACGGAGAGCAAGCATATCATGATCAACCCAGTTCTGGTATACCACGGTTGTTTGGACTTGGGTTGACCTTTCCCATCCAAAAACTCTCCACAATGCCTGCATTTGATGGCTTCATCCTGGATTTCTTCCGCGCAAAAAGGGCATTTTTTCATAAGTAAGTTATGGTATCATTTTCCCAAAAAGTAAACAACAGGTAAATAAAATTTACAAATCACTTTTCCTTTGGCAGCTTGTGGGGTTTGTGCTAGTATAGACCCTTTACCAAAAGGAAGGACTATGAATCAAAAACCAGTAAAAACAGTACCCAAGAAAAATATTAACGGCGCGGAAGCGCTGATTAAATGCCTGGAAAATTTCGGCGTCGAATATATCTGGGGCCTCTCCGGGGGCGCAGCCATCCCTATTTTCGATGCCTTGGTCGGTTCCAAGATCAAATTAATATTGACCCGCCACGAGCAGGGTGCGACCCATATGGCTGACGGCTATGCCCGCGTGACTGGCAGGCCGGGCGTGGTGCTGGTGACCTCAGGCCCGGGTGCCACCAATACCGTTACCGGCATCCTGACCGCCATGATGGATTCTGTGCCCATGATCGTGCTGACCGGACAGACCATCACCTCCATGCTGGGCAAAGATGCTTTTCAGGAAGCTGATATTTCCGGCATCACCATGCCTGTGGTCAAGCACAGTTACCTGGTCAAAAATACCAACGATATACCGCGTATCATTAAAGAAGCCTGGCATATTTGCCAGACCGGCCGGCCCGGCCCGGTCTTGATTGATTTACCAAAAGACATTACCTCTGCGCCTTTCAGCGGGGACAGCCTTGATCCAGAAATGGACATTCCCGGCTATAAAAAAGATGTCCCTTCTCCTCACAAGGCAGGTATTGTCAAGATGGCCAAGCTTTTTCGTGGAAGAAAAAAACCATTGTTACTGGTGGGGCATGGGGCCGTACTTTCCCGAGCGGGTGCCGCGATCAAAAAATTAGCAGAGAAATTAGGATCGCCTGTGACCAATACCCTCCTGGGCAAAGGTGAATTTCCTGAGACCCATCCCCTGTCACTTGGGATGTTGGGGATGCACGGCACAGCTTACGCTAATAAAGCACTCATCAACTGCGACCTGATCCTGTCCATCGGCTCGCGTTGGGACGACCGTATCAACGGCAATAATAATGAATTTTGCGTGAACGCGAAAAAGCTGCATATCGATGTGGATTTTTCAGAGATCAATAAAATCGTCAAACCTGATGCCTGGGTCGTGGGCAATGCCAAGGAAGTGGTGGAAGAATTAATAAAACTCGTGGAGCCACTGGACACCGCGGAATGGCTTAAAGAGTTGGACTATTATAAAAAAGAATTTCCCCTTAAATACAGCAAAGAAAATGGTTTGACTGCCCAGCAGGTCATTGACACCTGTTATAAAGTGACCAAGGGTAAAGCCATTGTCAGCACCGACGTTGGCCAGCACCAGATGTGGGCCGCACAGTTCTATCTTTCTGACAAAGGCAATTACTGGTTGTCCTCCGGGGGTGCCGGGACCATGGGGTATGGTTTTCCGGCGGCTGTGGGCGCCCAGTTTGCCGCTCCCAAAGATTTGGTAGTGGCAATTGTGGGTGACGGCGGATTCCAGATGACCCTCTATGAATTGTCAACGGTGTTTGTGCATAAACTGCCTGTTAAAGTCCTTATCATCGACAATAAATATCTGGGCATGGTGCGGCAATGGCAGGAACTGTTTTTTGACAACCGCCTATCCGGCGTTGACCTTGAGGGTAATCCTGATTTTGTGAAATTAGCTGAGGCCTATGGGGTCAAAGGTTTTCATACGAACAACGTGAACACCTGCGAAGCAGTGATACGTGAGGCCATGAATTATAAAGGCCCCTGCGTCATCCACGCGGAAGTCATCAAGGAAGACAATGTATTTCCCATGATACCAGCCGGTAAATCGGCGTTTCATATGATCATAGAGAAACCTACGACTAAAATGGAAAAACCATCGGGATCGACTTAAAAAATATATGAATAAACTCCCCCTTCATACAATCAGTGTTTTAGTGGCCAATAAGCCTGGTGTGCTGGTGCGCATTGCATTGGTATTTGCCCGCCGCGGCTATAATATCGATTCTCTGGTGGTTTCGCCCACCATTAACCCTAAATTTTCACGAATGACCATCACTGCCAAAGGTGATTTGGAAACTTTGGAACAAATCATTAAAAACGTCAACAAGCTCATTGATGTGATCCATTGCGAAGAACACCCTGCCAATACCGTGGAAAAAGAGCTGGCCCTGCTTAAAACCAAGGCTTCCCCTGCCGTCAAAGCGTTCGTGACTAAAAACGCGCGTAAATTCCATGTCCGTATCGATGACACCTCCGAAGGCTGTTATATCATCGAGCAGACCGGCACCACCGTTGAACTTGACGAGTTCGAAGCTCTCATTAGAAAATATGGCGTACTAGAGATGGTACGCACTGGTAAGGTGCTCATTACACGCGGTAAAGAAACAACCTAGGCTTCACTTATCACCAAGGCTGCAAGGCAGGATTTTGGGGAGTTCTTTAGGCGGAAGGATCACCAGGGCAATATCAATAAATTCGTCACCATGTTCAACAGAAGATATCCTGCAGCGCTCGGCATCCACCCCTTCATGTTCTATGCCCCAATACTGGGCAATCGCTGATTTGAGCGCGTCTAATTCCATGTACAAAATAAACTGGGCTTCTTCATCGGCATTAAGATTTAATGCCGAGACCAGCATCCTGAAATCCAAATCAAGCACTTCTTCCAACGTCTTTCCCGAGCAAAATTGAGATAAATTCTTGCCCCCTCCGATCTCGCTGGAACAAGTTATTTTGGCAAAATCAAATTTAACTAAACGCTCGTTTAGGTCCAAACGTATATTAAGCCCTGAAGAGCTATCTGAACATGGCATGGCTTTAGTATACACTAATTCATTTTATTGGCAAGA
>CAYZLU010000223.1:0-4409 GCA_964479285.1 uncultured Planctomycetales bacterium
AGGCAACTTCTTTGTCCCAGATATATTCGGCTTTGGATAAAGGTTTGGCCCAATCGGCCCTGATCATCCCGCCTAATTTCACCGGCGATCTGTTAAAGAAAAAGGGGGTGCAGGTCCAATTGATCATAGACGGCACGGACTCCACACCGGCGACGGTGTCGCTTAATGCCAGCCAGGCGATCGTCAGTGCTTTTATGCAGGGCCAAGGGCTTGTCCCCATCCAGGTTTCTCCCATCGATTTCCGTCCGCGGCTTTGGTATAACCCTGACCTTAAAAGCACGTATTTTATGCTTCCCGGGTTGATCGGCCTGGTCCTGCAGTTTTTGGTCCCTATGATCACTGCCACGGCCATAGTACGGGAGAAAGAAAGGGGGAATATTGAACAGCTTTTGGTGACCCCGATCAAGCCTTATGAACTGATCCTGGGCAAAATAATCCCCTATATAGCGGTGGGGGTCATCATTGCCACCAGTATCATAACAACGATGCATTATCTTTTTGTCGTGCCTATCCATGGCAGCATTGTCACCCTGTTTTTTTTGACCCTGGTCTATTTGGTCGTCTGCTTAGGAATCGGGTTGTGGGCCTCGACCGTTGCGGACAATCAGCAGCAGGCCTCACAAATAGTCATGTTTTTTGCCATGCCGTCCATTTTACTATCGGGTTTTATTTTCCCAACGGGGGCCATGCCAGCCTGGGTGAGGGACATCAGTTATTTGATTCCCATGACGTATTTCTTAAAAATTGTCCGGGGGATCATCCTCAAAGGCCTGGGTTTTTTTGATTTGATCGACCAGGTCTGGCCCCTGCTGCTCATGGCGTTTTTGGTCATTATTTTTAGCATACGGCGTTTTTCCAAAAGGATGGCGTAATAAAGATTTACTGACATAACGTAATTGTTTAGGTGTCATTGCGAGCCCGAAGGGTGCTAAACATACACGACATAACTATAGGAGACAACATGATTAAACGGTCAATGATCTTCGTATCCCTGTTCATTCTATGGGGGCATGGACCTGTTTTATCGCAACAAATAAAAGATGGTATCGGTAAAACGACCCTCCCAGATAATTGTGTCTATGAGGGGGAATTTAAAGGCGGCCTTTTTAACGGTAAAGGTTCTATGACTTGTGCTAATGGGGACAAATTTACCGGAGAGTTTAAGGATGGGTTTATCGATGGGAAAGGAATACAAACTTCTATCAATGGGGCTTCGTATGAGGGGCTATTCAAGAATGGGTACCCGGAAGGCCAGGGAACGATTAAGGATGTGACAGGTGAGAAGATAGAAGGAGAATTTAAAAGAGGTTATCCCTATGGCAAAGGGGTAATGACCGGCGATAGGGGGGAGTATGAGGGAAATTTTATAAATGGTCTCTTTGACGGCGAAGGGGTCTTTATTGATTCTAATGGGATCAAATACCAGGGAAAATTTAAAGAAAGCAAATTATCGGGCCATGCAATTATAGTGACCTCTGACGGGGATAGATACGAGGGTGATGTCCAGAATTGGAAAGCTGATGGCAATGGGACCTTCACCTATGCGACTGGAATGAAATACGAAGGGGGATTTAAGAAAGGTCAATTTGATGGTAAGGGGGTTTACCTAGACTCTAATGGAAACCAGTTTCGAGGTGATTTTAAAAACGGCAAGCTTAATGGAAAAGGGGTCATATTATCTAAAGAAGGCAGCTATGAAGGGGATGTCAAAGATTGGAGGGCCAATGGCCATGGGGAATTTATTTACCCGAATGGCGAGAAATATACGGGAGAATTTAAGAACAATGTTTTTGAAGGGAAGGGTGTTTTTTTATTTTTCAATGGAAGATACGAGGGGCAATTTAAAAACGGTAAATATGATGGCTGGGGGAAATTGTTTCTTGCCCGGGGCATAAAATATGTGGGGCAGTTTAAAAATGGATATTATGATGGTGTAGGGGAACTGACATGGCGGTATGGAAAGTACGAAGGGGAATTCAAGCGCGGTAAATATAATGGCCAAGGGGTCCTTGATTGTGCCAATGGTAAACAGTTAAAAGGCCAATTTGTTAATTCTAGGTTCACCGGAAAAGATTCTTGCTTTTTGTAGATGGATTTGACAGTGAGAAATTATTAAAAACCAAGGAGATCACCTATGTCCGAAGAAAAAAAAGAAGGAAGCTGCTGTTCATCTAAAGGATGCGGATGCTGTTCAGGCGCCAAATTGGTCGTCGGCCTTTTGATCGGTGCTTTTATTTTTGCCGCAGGCATGTGGTTTGCAAAGTCGCATTGTTCTATGGGCCACAATTTTTGCCCCTTTAGCGCTCCTGTAGCTAAGTAATTTAAATTCAGGAACGCTTGGCCGGTTCAATATGCACCAGCACATCGGCTATGCCTAATGGGGCTTTCATAAGTGCATCTTTGACTTCATGGGCGATGGCATGGGCTTTGTGGACTTGCATATCACCATTGACTTCCACATGAATGTCCACGAATAAATTCAGCCCGCTTTTGCGTACACGGCATTTTTCAATGGCCGCAACTCCCGCGATGCGTCCAGCTATGCTGCGGATGGTTTCCTCAGTTTCAGGGTTGGGGGCGTAGTCCATGATTTCTTTGACGGCGTTCCTGAGCATGTGGACGCCGTTAAAGATGATGATCCCGCTGGCCGCGAGGGCCGCCCAATCATCCGCCCGTTCATAACCTTTGCCGCCTGCAATAGCCATGGATATGCCGATAAAGGCGGCTGTGGATGTCAATGCGTCCGAGCGCTGGTGCCATGCCTCGGTCTCGAGAGAGAGGCTGTTGACGGATTTTCCGACGGAAAAAAGGAGCCTAAAAAGGGTCTCTTTGACAATGATGACGCCCACAAGCACGACCAGGGTAAAAAAAGCTGGCCTGTGGTGGGGCTGCATGATCTCTAGGGAGCTTTTGATGGCAATGCCGATGCCCGCCATCAAAAGGACCAGGGAAACTGTCATCGCGGCCAACGACTCTGCTTTGCCGTGGCCGTAAGGATGGTTTTCATCCGGGGGCAGTGAAGAAATCTTTATGCCGCCTAAAACAACCACCGACGAGAAAATATCGAGTGTAGACTCAATGCCGTCTGCCACCAAGGCATATGAATTCCCTAAGATCCCGGCTACAATCTTGATGACTGCAAGCAGGACATTGGCTGAAAGCCCGACCAGCACAGTGCTGACACCGCGGTCAAAACGGCCCTGGGTCCTGGGATTTTGGGAAGCCATGGGTCAATATTAAATCATCTTTGGCCATCACGCAAGAGCTCTTAGGCTTAAATTTTCCACCCAGTTTCTGCCTTGACGTATCGGGCCTCAAGGTTATAATGCTAAAAAATCCAAACATTTTTAAAAAGGACATTTATGAATAATCAGGTGGTTTCGTTTGATTATGTGTTGACAGCCAAGGCTGGTCAGGTGATTGATGCGTCCGTTAAGGGGAAGCCGTTAATATTTATTACTGGACTTGGGCAGATCATTCCCGGTCTGGAAGCTGTTTTGTTGGAAATGCAGCCTCAACAGAAAAAAACAGTGACCATCGAGGCCAAGGAAGCCTATGGGGTTTATGATAAGGGTTTGATTTATAAAGTCGACCGTTCAAAATTACCCGCATCAGAGATCAAGGTAGGTGATATGTTTGAAGCAGGGGAAGGGGACCATTTTTCCACGGTTGCCATCACCTCCATTAACGGGGATGAAATCACCTTGGACGGTAATCATCCTTTGGCCGGAGAGGACTTGACCTTCGCGGTTGAAATCATTGAAAAAAGACCGGCCACCCCTGAAGAATTGGCCCATGGTCATGTGCACGGAACAGGCGGTTGCCATCATTGAGGGTGCCAAGGATGAATGTTGTTGTTCGGTACCGGCGCGTATTTGTCCTTGTCCTTGTTGGATGGTATTTGATTTTGGCCCTGGGGCATTATTTTAACCAGCGTCCCTTGTGGAATGATGAACTCTGCGTCTTAAATAATATCATCCAGCTAAAACCGGCTTCTTTGTTCAGCCAGGGTCTATTGAGCGACCAGGCGTTTCCGCGTTTATACCTGTGGCTTATCCAGCAATTTTCCAGGCCATTCAATCAAAGCCTTTTGTCGCTGAGGCTCTTTTCTTTGCTGGCCATGGTCGGGGCATTTTTTGTTTGGATCAAAATTGCCAGGCGGGTATTGGGTCATTCATGGGGCCTCGTTTTGTTTATTGCTTGCTGGTGCGCTAGCATGCCGTTGGTTTATTATGCAGCAGAGCTAAAGCCTTATAGCATGGATGTTTTGGTCTCAGGGCTAATGACATTATTTTTGTTAGACCAGGACCGAATCCAGAAAAATCCCAAGGTCTACCGGATAACATTGTTCTTTTTGCCCTGGCTGGACCGCTCGCCGGTGCGCTCGGGTGCCTTCCGCCCGGCCTTCA
>CAYZLU010000224.1:0-4391 GCA_964479285.1 uncultured Planctomycetales bacterium
GCCAACCGGGACCAAGGCAAGGTCCATTTCATGGACTTGATGGACCAGACCGGGCGCATGCAGCTTTTTATTAAAGCGGATAATATCGGGCCAGAAGCCTATGAGATGCTTAAGTGTTTAGATCTTGGTGACATTATCGGTGTTGAAGGGGAAACATTTAAGACTAAAACTGGCCAGGACAGTATCCGGGTCGCCAAATACCATGTGCTTGCCAAATCACTGCAGACCATGCCGGAAAAATGGCACGGCTTAAAAGACGTGGATATCCGTTACCGCCAGCGTTATGTGGACATGATCGCCAATCCCGCAGTACGGGACGTGTTTATCAAGCGCAGCCATATTGTTTCCTACGTGCGTTCATTTCTCGACGGGAAAGGGTTCTTAGAAGTAGAGACCCCGATGCTTCAGCCCATGGCAGGGGGTGCCCGCGGCAAGCCGTTTAAGTCCAAACACAACGCGCTGGACATGGATGTGTATCTGCGTATTGCCCCTGAGCTTTACTTGAAGCGTTTATTAGTCGGCGGCCTTGAGAAAGTTTATGAGATCAACCGTAATTTTCGCAATGAAGGGATATCCACCCGGCATAACCCGGAATTCACCATGCTGGAGGTCTATCAGTCTTACGGCAATTTTGAAGACATGATGCAGATCACCGAGGAGCTTATCAGTTCCCTGGTGTATAAAATGCATGGCACTTATAAAGTCACTTATCAGGGCCAGGAAATTGATTTTACGACACCCTGGGAACGCCGTTCATTCGCGAAGGTTGTTAAAGAACATTTTGATATTAATCCAGAAGACACGGCTGACCAGATGCTGGCCAAGGTCAAGTCCAGGCGGCAGGGAAATATCAAGATTGAGCGCCTGACGCGTTCAGCGATCATGAAAATCGTGGAAGATGTCCTCGATGAGAAAGCTACATCAAACCCGGTGTTCATGCTGGATTATTTTACCTTTCTCTCCCCGCTGGCCAAGGCCAAGACGGACAATCCGGCCGTGGCCCAGCGCTTTGAATTTTTTATCGCAGGCATGGAAGTGGGTAATGCGTATTCCGAGCTTAATGATCCGCAGGAACAGTACCAGCGCCTGGTGGCAGACCTGGAAGATGACACGGAAACAGGCAACCGTGTCATTGACGAAGATTTTGTCAGGGCCCTTGAATACGGCATGCCGCCGGCCGGCGGTTTGGGCATTGGTATTGACCGCTTGGTCATGCTTTTGACAGATTCAGCCTCTATAAGGGATGTTATTTTATTTCCGCTGTTGAAACCAGAGCATTAAAAAGTAAAGGACTTATGAATTTCGAGTGGTGGTTGACACTAAGGTATCTGACGGCAAAAAAGGATAAATTCCTTTCAGTCATTAATTTTGTGGCGGTTGCCGGGATAGCGATCGGTGTTATGGCTTTGATCATTGTCATTGGTGTAATGACTGGTTTTGACCATGAACTGCAGGAGAAGATTGTGGGTGCTAACGCCCATATTCTTGTTGAACGCGAGACGGGCATTAGGAATTATATGCAATTAAATGAGCGTTTAAAATCTCTGCCTGGGGTTATGGCCGCCACCCCCTATATTCAAGGAAATGTTTTTCTTGAGTCGGGAAACAGGGCTGCGAGTATACTCTTACGTGGAGTGGACCCCTCAACTGAAGGGGCAGTGACGCGTGTCAATAGTTCCTTGGCCCAAGGCAAGGTTGCGGATTTAAAAGATGATGGCGTTTTGATCGGCAGTCAGCTCGCTTCATTTTATGGCAAAGATATTGGGGATACCTTGACCATCATAGCCCCAGCGTCGGGCGTTGCGGGTAGCGGATGGCGTTATCAGTTTAAAGTGGCAGGTATCTTTAAGACAGGTATGTATGAATACGATATGGGTTTAGTTTTGGTCACTTTGCCCCGGGCCCAGGAAATCTTTAACATGGGAAGAAAATCTAATGGCATTGGGGCAACCGTGAACGGCATCGGCCTTAAATTAAAAGACCCCGCACAAGCGGCCATCGTCAAGAAAGAGATTTATGATGGAATAGGTTTTAGTTATCTTGTCCTTACCTGGATGGACACGAGTGCCAATTTTTTCAAGGTACTGGCGTTGGAAAAATTCGCCATGTTTATCATTTTGACCTTGATCGTGCTGGTGGCTTCATTTAATATCATCAGCACCTTAATCGTGACGGTGACCAGTAAGGTCAAAGACATTGGTATACTCAAATCCATTGGTGCTTCTAGGGCGTGTATTCATCGTATTTTTACCTGGCAAGGATTGGCCGTTGGCGTGATGGGGACATTTTGGGGATTTGTCGGCGGTGTGAGCGTCATCCTTTTGCTTAAAAAATATCAGTTCATTAAATTACCTCAGGAATTTTATAATATCGACCATTTGCCGGTCGTGATCCAAGCGTCGGACGTAGGCCTGATCGTCGGTGCCGCCATGCTGATCACTTATGCGGCGACCGTGTACCCCGCGATCAAGGCCGCAAACCTGGAACCTGTGGAAGCCCTGAGGTACGAATAGTTTTCCCCTCTTTATTTCAAAGAGGAGTAAGGGGAGTTTGTAATGCTAATTGAAGCTTTAAACATCCATAAAACCTACCCTGGCCCTTTGCATGTACTCAAGGGCGTGGACCTGGCCATTGAAGCCGGTGAAGTGGTGGCTATTGTAGGCCCCTCGGGTGCCGGCAAATCTACCTTGTTGCATATTTTGGGAGGTTTGGATGTTCCTAAGGAAGGCCAGGTGGTCTTTAATGGCCAGGATTTGTATGGTATTAATGATCTTAAGCGTGCCCAGGTGCGTAACAGAGACATGGGATTCGTGTTTCAATCGTATCATTTATTGCCGGAGTTGACGGCCTTAGAAAATGTGATTCTGCCGGCCATGATCAAAGAAAATTCAGGAAAGACGAGCACGATTGAGTTTGCCGGGTTAAAATTGTTAGAGCAGTTAGGGTTGTCACCTCGAGCGGTGCACAGGCCCAATCAGCTTTCGGGCGGTGAACAGCAGCGTGTGGCCATCGCGCGTGCTTTGATGAATGGCCCCAAGGTCGTATTCTGCGATGAGCCCACCGGCAACCTGGATTCAGTCAGCGGGCAGGTTGTCATGGACACGCTTTTACGTTTAAACCAGACCCACCGGGCAACGGTGATTATCGTAACGCATGACGAAAAAATCGCCACCCGTACTCAACGTGTAATTAGCATGAAGGACGGATTGCTGGAGCAGCCGATGATAAGTGCAGGAGTGCCTGGCAAGTTATAAAGAGGATTTGAGATGAAAAGAATATTAGGGGTTTTAACTTTAGCGGGGATCAGTTTATTAGGGTCTATTTCACCCGGAAAATCACAGCAACTGGAATCTAAATCGTACTCAGCGGATGTCATGACTTTTGCTGCCGGAATGGCTAAATTACCCAAAGAGTTTGCGGGATTGTCTCGTCTTCAGAACCCGCAGAGAATGGGGGTATTGTATAGTACTGGCGATAAAAAGCGTTTAGAATTAATAGACCCGGAGGGTGATGGGAAGACGCTGGAGAGCATCGTCATTATTCGTAGAGATAAGAACGTAAGGTGGATTCTTTATCCTTCACAACAAACGTATGATGAAACATCTATAAAAGAGGGAAAGAATTTTGTGACGAACGTGATAGATGGTTTCCCAGGTTTTGAAGGCGGTTTTGATAGATCAATGGACAACTTGGTTGGGACGGAAACAATTGACGGGCAATTAGCTGATAAATATGAAGGTCAAAGGGCAACTACGTATTACTATAGGCATGGTACAACTGTTCTTCTAAAAGTAGAAAAAATTATTCCTGCTTTTGGGACGGAAATTTATGAATCCAGAAATATCCAGACAGGTGAGCAGTCCCCTGATCTTTTTGAAATACCTGAAGGGTACAAAAAAGGTAAATTTGTTTCTTGAGTGAGGGAATTACACAGAAGGAGTACACGAAAGGGTCGTTATGAAGATTTACCTTAACGGAAAATTAGTGGAGAAGGCTGACGCCAAGGTGTCGGTGTTTGACCATGGGTTTCTTTACGGCGATGGGGCGTTTGAGGGGATACGGTCTTATGATTCACGCGTGTTCCGCCTCAAGGAACATATTGACCGTTTATATGAAACCATGCATACGCTGATGATCACCCCTCAGATGACCAAAAAAGAAATGATCGATGCGGTACTTTCTACATTGCGCGCCAACAAGATCAAGGATGGGTATATCCGCCTGATCGTCAGCCGCGGCGACGGGGATTTGGGGCTTGATCCCCGCAAATGTTACGGCAAACCTAATGTGATCATCATCGCGGACAAGATCACTTTATATCCGGCAGAGCTTTATCAAAAGGGCATGGAGATCATCACGGTGCCGACTGTCAAGAACCACCCCAACGCGCT
>CAYZLU010000225.1:0-4343 GCA_964479285.1 uncultured Planctomycetales bacterium
TTCCGATTTCAGGAACGGGAAGCGGCCTTCCTCATCGACATTCATGGGCCCACCTAAAACCACTACCGCTTTAAATAAGTGAGGGTCAGTGGGGATGGGTTCTCCCGCGCCAAGCTCAATAATTCGAAAAGGCTCTCCTTGCGACCTTAGAAAATCACCCAAGGTCCCTGGCCCTTCGATGTCGATGTGTTTAATTATTAAAATCATGGAAACGATTATACTATAAAGAAAGTAGGGACAGACACGAATTTTTATAAGAAAAATTCGTGTCTGTCCCTACTTTCTTTTCAGTTCAATCCTGATCTGTTATGCATTCATCAAAAGCATTTCCGCATAACTGGGCAAAGGCCATATATTCGCGGGAACGAGTGCTTCCAGGGCATCTATGGCCTCGCGTAATTTTATCATACCAGCCACGGTCTTTGAGGAATCATGTTTGGCCACAGCGGCTTCCAGGCTTTCAGAAGCGAGGATTGCATCCTCGATCAATCCTGAAACTTCCTTGAGCACTTTTTTCTGGGCTGTCGTCTTCCCTAAAGATCCAACGGACTTAATATTGTCCGCTAACTGCTTCTGGTACTCCATGGCCGCGGGGACCAATTGGGTGCGCGCGATTGTCGCAGCACAGCTGCCTTCCAGCGCCACAACGGTCGCATAGGCATGCATATTTATTTCATACCGGGAATTGATTTCTTTCTCGGTAAGAACGCCATGCTTGACCAATACAGCAATGTTCTTTTTAACCTTGATTGCTTCCAAAGACTCCGGTGTAGTTTTAAAGTTAGGCAAGCCACGCTTCTTGGCTTCTTTTTGCCAGTTTTCAGTATAACCATCACCGTTATATAATACGCGTTTATGTTTCTTAATGATCGTCTGCAAGACTTTTTGCAGAGATTCGTTAAAATTCTTACCCGCTTTTTTATCCGCTTCCAGTTGATCGCAGATATCAGAAATGGCCTCCGCCACGATGGTATTGAGAACCATATTAGCGGCTGAAGGATTCATATTAGAACCCACGGCACGGAATTCAAACTTGGCACCCGTAAAGGCAAAGGGTGAAGTACGGTTGCGGTCCGTGGTGTCCTTGGCCAGCTGTGGTAGAGAATCGACCCCCACATGCAAGATGCTGCTCTCTTTTGAAGTTTTAGCGCCACCTTTTTCAATCTGTTCGATGATATCAGTCAACTGATCACCCAAAAAGATAGACACGATAGCCGGAGGCGCTTCATTGGCACCCAGGCGATGATCATTTCCAGCGGAAGCGACTGTTACGCGCAAAAGGTCAGCGTAAGAATCCACCGCCTGGATGACGGCGCATAGCATAGCCAGGAACTTAGCGTTCTCATGCGGGGTCTTTCCCGGATACAGCCAATTCTTTCCATCCGGTCCGACAACAGACCAGTTATTATGTTTACCGGAACCGTTGACACCGGCAAACGGCTTCTCATGCAACAAACAGACGAGACCATGTTTATCTGCCAATTGACGCATGACTTCCATGGCAATCATATTATGATCAACGCCTGCGTTTAAATCTTCATAGATTGGGGCCATTTCATATTGAGCAGGGGCCACTTCATTATGACGGGTCTTGGAAGGGATCCCCAAACCCCACAATGTCCGGTCCAAATCTTCCATGAAACCCATAATACGAGGCTTGATCGCGCCGAAATAATGGTCTTCCTGCTGTTGATGTTTGGCTGGCTTAAGCCCAAACAATGTACGCCCGGTTTCCACCAAATCCAAACGCGCTTGATAATGGACTTTGTCGATCAAAAAATATTCCTGTTCAGGACCTAAAGTGCAGTACGCGCGTTTCCCCTTGGTATCGATCCCAAAAAGATTGGCCAAACGGCAAACTTGCTTGCTTAAAGCAGCCATGGAGCGCAGTAAAGGCGTCTTTTTATCCAAGGCTTCGCCATGATAGCCAATATAAAATGTCGGTATGCACAGGGTCGTCGCTTCCGGGCCTTCTTTAATAAAAGCTGGGGAGGTTGGGTCCCAGCCAGTATAACCACGGGCTTCGAATGTCGCACGCAGCCCACCAGATGGAAAAGAAGAAGCATCTGGCTCGCCCTGGATAAGCTCTTTACCGGAAAAATTCAAAGTAATTCCGCCAGCATCGTCCCAAGCAATAAAAGAATCATGCTTTTCAGCAGTCACGCCCGTCAATGGCTGGAACCAATGCGTAAAATGAGTGGCACCCTTGGCAATGGCCCATTTTTTCATGGCTTCGGCCACTTCATCAGCAATGGAAGCATCCAATTTGCCGCCTTCTTTAATGGTCTTTTCTATGGAAACAAATGCCTTGGGTGAAAGCATTTCTTTCATCACCTTAAGACTGAATACGTTTTCGCCGAAATGTTCAGGCAAATGCTCACTAAAAGAACCATTACAGCAGCTCTCTTCAGCGCAAGCCTGAATGACTTCTTCTCTAGCCTGACTCATAAAAACCTCCTTATTGGTTTTTCAAGGAGGACTTCTTTGTCCTCGATAAATGTAGCTGAATATTATCTTTTAACATTAATGTTGTCAATATCTTTTATGCGGGCATAAAAGATAGGGGTAAGGGATAAGGGGTAAGAGGTAAGTAATTAAGAATGGTTTTAAACTCAACCAATCCTACAATGCTTACCTCTTACCCCTTACCCTAATTATTCCTGTAAAAAAACTACCCAATAGCCTTTGATCCTTCTTCACCAGTACGGATGCGTATGCATCTTGGCAGATCCAGAACAAAAATCTTGCCATCACCTATCTTACCAGTGCGAGCACCTTTAATTATGGCCTTGATGGTCGGTTCAACGAAATCCTCATTGACCGCAATCTCTAATTGCACCTTGCGCAGCAAATTACCTGTTTCCTTGACACCACGGTAAAACTCATCAACTCCAACCTGACGGCCATGGCCCAAGACTTCAGATACTGTAATCAAATTTACATTCGCCGCATAGAGCTCCTGCTTAACATCTTCGAGCTTGTAGGGCTGAATTATTGCAATGACTAATTTCATGTAAGAAACCCTCCTTTTTATTTTAGTCTAAGATTGTATAAGCTCGCTCATGGTGCTGACTCAAATCCAAACCAATAACCTCATCCTCGCTGGCTGCACGCATACCGATGGTTTTATCGATGATAAGGCAGATGATCCATGTCATAACAAAGGAAAATATGGTTGTCAACGCGCAGGCCTTTACCTGAATCATAAATTGGCCAGGGTTTCCATCAAATACACCAGACCCTGCTGAATTGATCGCTTTGACGGCAAATAATCCGGTGGCTAAA
The DNA here is from genome assembly GCA_964479285.1 of uncultured Planctomycetales bacterium. Taxonomy (GTDB): domain Bacteria; phylum Omnitrophota; class Gorgyraeia; order Zapsychrales; family Fredricksoniimonadaceae; genus JABDGZ01. The sequence continues at coordinate 3,286 of CAYZLU010000225.1, forward strand.
GCACCCCAAAGCCCGCCGATATAATGTACCCCAAAAGCATCCAGTGTGTCATCATAACCGAGTTTTGGTTTGACAAAGGCCACCATGCAATAACAGAATACACTGACTAAGAAACCAATCCACAAAGAACCGCCGACATCCACGAAACCTGAAGCCGGTGTGATGGCAACTAAACCTGCTACAGCCCCTGAGCAGGCCCCGACCACGGTGGGTTTGCCGGTAAATATCCATTCACAAGCAGCCCAGCTGATGGCCGCGGCAGCTGTTGCTGTATTAGTCACCACGAAAGCGCTGGTTGCAAGAGCGCCAGAAGTTACAGCTGAACCGGCGTTAAAACCAAACCATCCAAACCATAATAAGGAAGCACCGATCATGACATAAGGCACATTATGCATCCCGGGTTTATCGGTACCAAGTCTTTTCCCTAAATAAAGTGCAGTTGCGAGTCCCGCAATACCAGCGTTCATATGTACGACTGTACCACCGGCAAAGTCCAAAGCTCCCCACGTATGTCCTGCCAAACCATCAGAGGCCCAGACCATGTGAGCAACAGGGCAATAAACAAAGGTCAGCCATAACACGGTAAACCAAACCCATGCTGAGAATTTAACACGTTCGGCGAAAGAACCTATGACCAACGCAGGTGTAATGACCGCGAACATACATTGAAAGATCATGTATGCTTGATGCGGAATGGTTCCAGCATACTCCGAGGCAGGACCATTTGGATTCAATCCCTTCATCATAAACCAATCCAACCCACCGATATAGGGTGTTAGAAATCCCTTACTGTGACCAAAGGCCAGGCTATATGCGTAAACAACCCACAATACGCTGACAATAGCCAAACACATAAAACACTGCATTAAAATACTTAAAACATTTTTGCGCCTGACCATACCCCCGTAAAACAGGGCCAGTCCAGGAGCTGTCATCGCCAAAACAAGGGCCGATGAGGTCAGGACCCATGCCGTATCCCCGGAATTGAATACTGGTGCTGGTGGTGTTGTTCCCATTACGTGTTACCTCCTGTTTTATTACTGGTTAAACGAGATGTG
>CAYZLU010000226.1:0-4335 GCA_964479285.1 uncultured Planctomycetales bacterium
CAGATTTCGCATTCCACATACACATCCGGCAAAAAATGCATTTCGATCTTTTTGATCCCGTCCCCGCCGCAGGCCTCGCAGCGGCCGCCTTTGACATTAAAGCTGAAACGTCCGGGTTTGTACCCGCGCATTTTAGACTCCGGCAATTGGGCAAACAGGTCCCGGATGTCGCTAAACACACCGGTGTAGGTCGCGGGGTTAGAACGCGGGGTGCGGCCAATCGGTGACTGGTCTACCACGATGACTTTATCAATGTGCTGTATGCCTTCGATCTTTTTATGCCGGCCTGCAAGCACCTTGGTGCCATAAATTTTATGGACCAGGGCATGATGAAGGATATCGGTGACAAGGGTCGATTTACCAGAACCTGAAACACCTGTCACGCAAACAAAGGTCCCCAGGGGAATGCTCACGTCCACATTTTTCAAATTATGCTCGGACGCCCCGATGATCTTTAAAAAATTGGTGTCAATAATATTCCGGCGACTGGAGGGCCTTTGGATCTGGTAATCACCCGCCAAATACCGGCCAGTCAAAGATTCCCGGCATTTTATCAGGCCATCAACCTTACCTGCATAGATCACCTCCCCGCCATGCTCGCCCGCACCCGGCCCCAAATCAATCACATAATCAGCCCTGCGTATCGTGTCCTCATCGTGCTCAACGACAATCAAAGTGTTTCCCAAATCACGCAGGGCATGCAGGGTGCTCAAGAGGCGGTCATTGTCTTTTTGGTGCAAACCAATGCTGGGCTCATCTAAAACGTAAATCACCCCCACCAGGCCTGACCCTACCTGGGTGGCCAGCCTTATGCGCTCTGCTTCCCCTCCGGAAAGCGTCCCGCTGCGCCTGTCCAAGGTCAAATACTCAAGCCCCACATTGTTGCAAAAATCTAACCGGCGGTTGATCTCTTTTAAGATTTCTTCGCTGATGGTTTTTTTGTCTTTGCTTAACTCCAAGCTGCTAAAAAATTGTTTGGCTTCTTTGATCGAAAAAGCTGTCAGCTGGGCTATTGTTTTGTCCGCCACTTTGACTGCCAGGGATTCTTTCTTTAAACGCAATCCTTGGCACCCGGGACAAGGTGACTCTGACATAAACGATGCTATTTCTTCTTTGAGCCAATCACTGTCCGTCTCCCTGAACAGCCGCTCCAAATATTTGATTACGCCTTCAAAGGTCTTTCCCCAGACCTCGTCATCAGAGCCATAAAAAATGATGCGTTTGAATTTTTTATCTATCTCGCTAAACGGCAAGCGAGGGTCCACCCGGTGGATCCTAGCAATTTCCCTCAATACCGCTCGATAATACATCATGTAACCGCGCTGGCCTTTTTTCCAGGGGGCGATGGCCGTGACCCATGGCTTAGACGGATCAGGGACCAAGGCGAGCGGATCGATCTCCATTTTTGTCCCTAAACCATTGCATTCGGGACAGGCGCCATAAGGGGAATTAAATGAAAAAATACGCGGGCTCACCTCACCTAAAGAGGTACCACAATCGGGACAGGCATATTTCTCGCTAAAAATCTGGTCAGGTTTCTCCCCGTTAAAATCTACCATGACCATGCCCTCGCCGGTCTTTAAAGCTGTTTCAACGGAATCGGACAATCTCTTGCGGATATCAGGGCGTATGGTCAGACGGTCGACGACCACTTCGATATGATGGATTTTATATTTATCGAGCTTGACAGGATCACCTGTCTCATAAATCTTGCCATTGATGCGCATGCGGGCAAAGCCGGACTGGGCGATTTGCTTACCTATATTGCGGTATTCTCCCTTACGGCCGCGTATCATAGGGGCGAGCAAATTAATTTTTGATCCCCCAGGCATTCCCATGATAAAGTCCACGATCTGCTGCACGCTTTGCTGCTCAATTTTCTTGCCGCAGGAAGGGCAATGCGGGGTGCCGATACGGGCAAACAAAAGACGCAGGTAATCATAAATTTCCGTTTGTGTAGCGACCGTAGAACGCGGATTGCGGCTCACCGTCTTTTGCTCAATGGATATCGTTGGAGAAAGCCCTTCGATGTGCTCAACCAAAGGCTTTTGCAGCTGGTCTAAGAATTGCCGCGCATACGCTGAAAGGCTCTCCACGTAGCGCCGCTGGCCTTCGGCATAAATGGTGTCAAAGGCGAGCGACGATTTGCCCGAACCGCTTAAGCCCGTCACGACCACAAACTGGTTACGGGGAATGGTCAAATCAAAATTCTTCAAGTTATGCTCGCGTGCACCGCGGATGATGATGCTGTCTGATTTCATAGAGGAATATTGTATATAAAATGAGCCCGATTGTCCACAAACCCATTGGCCCTTATACTAGACACTCACAGTTGCGCGCGATTGGGTTAAACGCCGAGGAATTCTGGAAGGCTTTTAAGAGGCTGGATAATTATTCTGCCGACCGTAAAGCCAGGGGCATCTTGGAGTTGTTGGAGCATGGCTAGGTCTATATGAAATTTAATCCCTTCTCCGGCATTTTGGGCCTGTAATACATTCTTTGTAGGAGTTAAATCAATACCCCCTTTTTCTAACATAGCTCTATCTGGTTGAGAATCGTTATTCTCTACACGCAACACTCTCTTATCTATACCGTTCCATCCCGTACCAAAGTAACTTTTTAATACAGCATTAGGGCCTTTGCCCCATATGGAAAGAAGACCTCTGTAACCAATATCAATTTCTTTATCATCCAAGAATCCCGGAGATTTCTTAATGTCTGGGAATAATTCATCACCCAGCTCCAAAGTTTCTTTTAAATTTGGAATCCGATTAGATGTAAGAATTATTCTTACGTCTTTATCCGGCACATTTAAACCATTTAAAAGAGCGGCAAATAACATCCGCGTTTCTCCCCGCACTGCCGTTGCATTCCCATTTTCTTCCTTCCTGGTGTCTTTTATACGTTCAAGACGATGATAAAGTGAAGGGATAAAAACTCTCAACAAATCAGGATAAAGGGGAGAATCTTCTATATCATGTCCTAGATACCTTAAATGCCTTCCTTCTGCTGATAAAAAAAAGGCCACAGCCCACAATAATTCATCCAGAAGTTTTTGCTTCTCACTATTTTGAAGAGTGCTTTTTTCTACCTTCCCAGCAAACTCTGTAAGGTGTTTAATTCTTTCCATAAACTTAAGACCACTTGGTACAATTTCTGTTGCCGCCGCACCTAGCCACAGACCAAACCGGTATTCAAACATACCTGGCCTTTTGTTGATAGTATCTATTTCTTCCATTTTTTGTAAAAGCAACGCAGGAGTCCTATCATTAGGAACTTTATCCAGAATGTTTCTCGCCAAATAAGGCAGTAAGTACCAAGCATCAATATTGCTATGTATATTCGACAACCCTATAGTTTTAATACCCTCTTTATGGTTCTCTCCAAACACGATATCATCCACCAAAGGCCAAATCCTGGCAATATTTACCAAATCTTCCGAATTCGATATAAGTCCATTAAAAAATTGCAGATTATAAAACATGGTGTCTTTCGGTTCCCATTCTTGAGATAAAATTGATAAACCAGCAGTTACGCCCACATGCCGAAGAACAATTCTTGTCCCTTCTGGCAAGCCCAGCCAATATTCTATTCCTTGCTTATCACCCGGCCATTTTTCAAACTCTTGTTTGGCATCCTCTTCGCTCATCATCGCCCCATCCCTTGTCCCCTCCTCAGTGGTCGTTTCCTGGTCTGATGCCGTTCCTTGAACGTGGTCCGCCAGGATTCTTTTTAATCTCTCCCTTTCTCTTTCCGGGTATCGTCTTATAAATGCTTCGTGCCGCTGTCGTACCTGCTCTGCAGTGGGGGGTATAATGTTCCAATGCCAGGAATATTTCCCCCTGGGGTAATAATCTCTATGTATTTCATGCAGTTTTCCACGATTTATCTTATGCTGCATCCGTCTTTTAAGAACTTGTAATGTAGCGTATGCTTTGGCCAACAAAATCTCGTATCCTTTAGAATTTCCTTGGAGTTCTTTGGGCAAATAGGAATTGTCCTTAAAAACAAGTACCCTCCAACGTTGCTGGTCAAAATCATAGCTTAATATGCTTATTCCCACATTAGGATATTGCCCTCCATCAGGATACAAAAATGACCTTACCTCATGGAATTTCGCAGCCGAGATTTCTCCAAGGACCATCAACTGGGCCATGATTGACATGCCGTGGGTGCCAATGGCCACTGTATTTGACTTCATGCCAATGCCTATTAAATCTGTGTAGAAATTTCTCAAATCTGCCATAAAACCATCCAAGGAATCCAAATGGATATTCATAAATAAATCTGGAAATTCCATAAAAAGTCCGTCTGGGTCAAAAACCTCTTTGGCAA
>CAYZLU010000227.1:0-4326 GCA_964479285.1 uncultured Planctomycetales bacterium
TCTTCAACTTTTGGCTAAAAGAAAAATACGGGCTTTGGGCATTGTCAAAATTCCTGGCATAATGCGAATTTTGGGTAAAAATATGAGTAGGATAAGAGCCAGGCTCGACCAAAGAGACGGAAATCCCGAACAAGGCCAGTTCGTAATAAAGGCTTTCACTAAAAGCTTCCAGGGCCCATTTACTGGCATTATATGCACCCAAACAAGGAGTGGCGACCAAACCGGCGATGCTGGAAATATTGATGATCTTGCCCTGTGAACGCTGGCGCATCAAAGGAACGACTTCGCGGCATACATTTTGGACACCAAAAAAATTGGTTTCCATCTGTGCGCGAATTTCTTCTTCGCTCAAGTCTTCAAAAAAACCGCCGATGCCGTAACCGGCGTTGTTGATAAGGACATCAATATGGAAATGTGTCTTTTGGATTTCGTCAATGACGTTTTTAATAGTGGAAGTTTTGGTGACATCAAGTTCACGGATAAATGCCTGGGTATTCCGCTTGGCTAATTCATTTTCTAAAGGGCCTTTCTTAGCCAAATCACGCATGGTCGCCCAGACAAAATGCCCTTGGGCCGCCAGGCGTGCCGCAGTCAACAAACCAAAACCGCTGGAACAACCTGTTATTAAAACTACTTTTTGGTTATTCATTATTAGAGATTGCCACGCTCCCTACGGTCGCTCGCAATGACACACAAAGATTTACAAATTTGTAGCTTTTTGGATCAATAAGCAATCAACAAGTGTTAGAGCAATCATGGCTTCTGCCACAGGGACGACCCTCGGCGCCAGGCAGGGATCGTGGCGGCCTTTGACCTGGACTTCGACTTCCTGGTGTTTTTCATTTAGTGTTTTTTGCAGCTGAGAAATGGATGATGGCGGCTTTAGGGCCAAACGTATAATGATGTCTTCGCCGGTAGAGATCCCACCCATGATACCGCCGGAATGGTTGGTGGCAGTCCCTACTCTTTTAGACTTTAGAATAAAACGGTCATTATTGACAGAGCCTGTTAACTGGCTGGCACCAAACCCATCGCCAAATTCAATGCCCTTGACCGTGGCAATGGACATCAAGGCCTGGGCCAATCTGGCATTAAGCTTGTCAAAGCAGGGATCACCTAATCCTGACGGGCAATTTTTAACGATACACTCCAGTTGACTGCCCAGTGAATCCCCTTGTTTTCGGGCTTCTTCAATTTTAGCGATCATGATTGGCGCAATCCCAGCGTCAGCGGTACGCACTGCGTTTTGCTCAATAATCTTGTAATCGATATTTTTAGCGTACGTGTCCCCCACCGCCAGGGTATATACAATAATTTGGACCTTATGTTTGGCCAAAATCTTTTTAGCAACAGCTCCAGCGGCAACGCGACAGGCGGTCTCACGTCCGGATGAACGCCCGCCGCCGCGGTAATCACGGATGCCGTATTTGGCCATATAGCTAAAATCCGCATGGCCTGGACGGAACACATCCTTGATATTCTCATAATCTTTAGAGCGCTGGTCTTCATTACGGATAAGAATGGCCAAAGGTGCTCCCGTGGTCTGGCCTTCAAACACACCGGAAAGGATTTCCGCTTTATCTGCTTCTTTACGTTGGGTCGTGATCTTGCTTTGCCCAGGCTTACGGCGGTCCAAATCCACTTGAATATCAGCTTCAGATAAAGGCAATTTCGGCGGTACACCATCGACCACAACACCAATGGCAGCCCCATGGCTTTCGCCAAAGGTAGTAATTTTAAAAAGTTGTCCAAAGGAATTACCCGCCATAAATTACCTGCTTACTTGCTATTATGTCAATGATGCTCGATGGGTCAAAATGTTTGCCCAGGTTAACATAGATTCAGCCCAATTGGCATCCATTTGCACATTAGACGAAAGAAATTCAAAGTCACTTTTAAACCATTCATAGGTAGGTAAAAAACGTGATGATTTCTTAGCTGTTTCTAAAGCTTTTAAATATTCCTTAGTCTCAGCTAAAAATTGTTCCACCCTTGATTTACGTCCTTCCATACTCCAACGGCATAAACGACCTAAATTGATGGCAATATTTAAAGTAAGCTCACGGGCTTGCATATTTACTCCTGTAATAATAAACGTGTAATTAATTCAATTTGCTGTCGAATTTTTTGATCTAATACTTCCCTGCTTGTGTTTTGTTTAGGCCGCAGATTAATCATGGAATCAAAATCCATTTGATTGGTCTCTAAATCCAAACCAGCTCCCCAAAGGTTTTCTTGATGACTTCCATCCTTTAATAGCAAACTTTCACAATCAACATGTTTTTCTCCCCCAGCCGCCAAAATCTGACGTTGTATATCCACCACCACCTTGATATAACCTTTTAAATCTTCAGCCACTGTTTTGATTGATTCAGAGTCAGCTTTTTTTCTAATAATTAACATCATAATTCTGCCACCACACCTTCACTTATAGACCTTTATCTGTCACTGCGCCTGTTGATGCGCTGGTCACTAGTTTAGCATACTTTGCCAGAACGCCGCGGGTGTATCTTGGTTTTGGTTGCTTCCATGCTTTTTGGCGTTTTTTAATTTCTGCTGAAGGTATGTTTAGATTGATTTGGTGTTTAAGCGCGTCAATGGTGATGGTGTCGCCATTTTTAACAATGGCCAATAATCCGACGCAAAAAGCTTCGGGGGTGATGTGCCCCACCACGAAACCATGGCTGCCGCCGGAAAAACGGCCGTCAGTAATCAAGGCCACATCACGGCCCAAGCCTCTGCCTGAAATGGCAGAAGTCGGTGAAAGCATTTCACGCATGCCTGGGCCGCCGCGCGGGCCTTCATAACGGATGACCACCACGTCACCCTTGATGATCTTGCCACTCAAAATGGCCTTCAGCGCTGTTTCTTCAGAGTCAAAGACCTTGGCTTTTCCCGTGAACGACAATCCTTCTTTTCCGGAGATTTTAGCCACCGCGCCTTCTGACGCCAAATTACCGTACAGGATGACCAAATGCCCTTCTTTTTTGATGGGATTTTCGAAAGGCCGGATGATCTCCTGGCCTGACGGATAGGGTTTAACATGGGCCAAATTTTCCGCCATGGTTCTGCCAGTGACTGTCATACATCCCCCGTGTAAAAGCCCTTGGTCCAAAAGCATTTTCATCAAAGGCAGCACACCACCGATGGCCCCCAATTCAGCCATGACAAATCGGCCGCTGGGTTTTAGGTCCGCTAAGACAGGCACCTTTTTGCCAATACGGGTAAAATCATCCATGCTTAATTTGACACCAACGCTATCTGCCATGGCCAGTAAATGCAGCACCGCGTTGGTAGAACCTCCCAAGGCGGTGACAACCACTATGGCATTCTCGAAGGCTTTTTTGCCCATAATATCGCGCGGAGTGATGTTCTTTTTAAGCAAATTTAAAACGGCTTCGCCAGCACGGACACAGTCTTCTTCCTTTTCACGCGAAACGGCTGCTTGAGCACAACTATTTGGCAAGCTCATACCCAACGCTTCAATCGCACAAGCCATGGTATTGGCAGTATACATGCCGCCGCAGGACCCTGGCCCTGGAATGGCACAGCTCTCAACACCCTTCAGCTCTTTTTCATCTATCTTTTTATTGGCATAGGCCCCCACCGCCTCAAAAACTGAAACAATGTCCACGTTCTTTTGGTTAAAACAACCCGGCAAGATTGTACCGCCATAGACAAACACCGACGGACGATTAAGGCGGCCCATAGCCATGATAAGCCCCGGCATATTTTTATCACAGCCGCCGATGCCGACCAGGCCATCATAACCCTGGCAGCCAATCACCGTTTCCACAGAATCCGCGATGACCTCACGGGAAACCAGCGAGTATTTCATCCCTTCAGACCCCATGGAAATCCCATCAGAAATCGTGATAGTATTAAAAATGACCGCTTTGCCGCCGGCAGCATCGGCACCTTGTGCGGCCTTTTGGGCCAACACATTTATATGCATATTGCAGGGAGTGACCATGCTCCAAGTGGATGCAATACCAATTTGTGGTTTATTAAAATCCCCGTCTTTAAAACCAACGGCCCTGAGCATGGCGCGACTGGGCGCCCGGTCATAACCGTCAGTGACTATGGAAGAAAACTTTCTTATGTTTTGCATATTTATTTATTCTTTAAAGAATCGCGGATCTCTTTAAGAACCACTAAAATTTCTTTTTGTCTTTCCATGACATCTTTCGAATTTTTTACATTCTCCATCTGTACTTTCATTACCCAAATAATATATACCATGACCAAAACTGGTATTGCGTAGCTCCATATGATATGCACCATGCTTCATCTCACTTTCTAATCAACCAAGGCCTTTGAGATTGG